>DATEBC010000226.1:0-4809 GCA_035288065.1 Sedimentisphaerales bacterium
ACGAGACAATTCTCGAAGGCCAAATCGGGGAAGGTTACTATGAAGCGGTCAAGCACGTTGTAACCGGCGATGGAATCGAAGATTCTATTGTCGATGGGTTCACTATAAGGAACAGCGCAGATTCTTCAAACGGGGCTGGCATCTATCTTGATAACGCCTACGTCTCGATTGTGAACTGTAAAATCAAAAACAATTATGATTATGGGATTTACACCGAGAACTACTCGTACCCGGATATTCATAACTGCACGTTCATTGACAACGTCAATAGCGGAGTTTATTCATCGACGTCCGAACCCGACATAAGCTACTGCATTTTCGACGGCAACAGCACAACGGTCGAGGGGCTGTATTTAACAGCAGGCTCTTCGATAGATGTAATCGATTCGGTCTTTAAGAATCACTATTATGACGGCATTTACGGCGACAACGCCTTTCTGACAGTTGATAACAGCGCCTTCAACGATAACCACTATGAAGGGTTGTATCTGCAGAGCGATGTCACCACCTTTTTAACAAACTGCTCGATAGAAACATCCGGGGAACATGGAATTTATGCGGCAAATTCTGATCTGACAATGGAGCATTGTCTGGTTGACCGCAGCGCCGACAACGGTCTTTACATGGTAGGTTACAGCAATCTGACGCTTGAGAAGTGCGTCATAAGATATAGCGGCCAGGATGGTCTGGAACTGAGTCAGAACAGTTCAACCGCAATCAAGAACTGCTGGATACACAATAACGTGACGGGCGCGGGGATCTACTTTTATAGGCCAGTTGAAACCCCGGAGGTAAGAAATAACACAATCTACGGCAATTACACATACGGCATCCAAGTTAGCGAACTGGGAGCTGACCCGAATATCCTCAATTGCATAATCTACGCTAACGACAGTAATGACTTGTATCGGGAAAACGAGGATTTTGAGAAAGTCAATTACTCCTCTCTCCAGAATCCTCGGTCCGGGTCGGGCAACATTACGGGCGACCCCGGATTTATGAATATTGTGACGGACCCGAATGATTTGCACCTCGATGAGACGTCGCAGTGCAAAGACACCGGTGATCCTAACGGCAGCTATGGCAGTGAAACCGATATTGACGACGAAAAGCGTATTGAATACGGGCGCGTCGATATGGGAGCGGACGAGTACTATTTGAGCAATGCCGACTTCGACGACGACGGCATAGTCAACTTCATAGATTATGCTGTTTTTGCCGCCGCCTGGCAGACCGAACCCGCTGACGTCAACTACAACGATGTTTGTGACCTACAGGACAACAACAATATCGATTTCAACGATCTGGCTTTGTTCTGCGAAGATTGGCTCTGGGAAAAGGGGTGGAGCGACGGATGGATGATGCTTGTGGGCAGTAGCGGGGGGGAAGGTTTTGGCCGCCAGGGCATGATCGCTGAAACCACGCTTGGTATAGAGACTGTCAAGTCGGGACGAACGGCCCATAAGGATGATTTGATGTTGTCGAGCGCAATAGAAAGCCTTGCAGCGAGGCCGGAGAGACTGATCGGCAAGA
The DNA here is from genome assembly GCA_035288065.1 of Sedimentisphaerales bacterium. Taxonomy (GTDB): domain Bacteria; phylum Planctomycetota; class Phycisphaerae; order Sedimentisphaerales; family Anaerobacaceae; genus JAFGCD01. Next base: position 1,534 of record DATEBC010000226.1, read on the forward strand.
GCGACAAGTTCTATCGCGTGACCGCATTCAATACGGTTTCGGCTCTGCGAGAAACGGAACGGCGCAGAAATACAACCGACGAGCTCGATGTGAAGAAGTTGTTGGATTGGCTTGCGGAGATATGGGTGGATCCCGAAGTGCGACAGGAGATTGACGAGCGCAATTGGCTGAGATTCTACGAGTCAATACAAGGATACAAAGACGTGTCGTCCAACCGAGAGGTCGAAACGCCCGTCGCGTTCTGATTGTGGCAGCAGATATTGTATGGCGTGAGTCTGTCAGGGGGTATTTACGCCGGATTTCTTCGCCAGGGCGGCGTTTAGCTGTTCGCCGGCTCTGGAAAGGCTGGGATCGAGCCGAAGGGCTGTGCGGAATTGCTCTATTGCCTCGTCGAGCCGGCCCTGCTTGGCAAGGAGCGTGCCCAGATTGCAGTTCATCTCCGCATCATTGGGATAGATCCGCAGAACCTCGCGGAATTGCGTTATCGCCTTGTCGGTTTCGCCGCGCCCGGCCAGGATTTGGCCCAGGTTGTAGCGGGCCACGGCAAAATCGCCGTCCAATTCAATCGCCTGCTCGTAATGTTTCGCAGCCTCATCATAATTCTTCTGCTCGCTGAGGAGTCGCCCAAGATTGAATTGGCCGACCTTGTCCTGCGGATCGATCCGCAAGGCCTGTTTGCAGTATTCGACGGCGTCGTCGAGGTGTCCGGCCCGCTTAAAGGCGTCGGCGAGATTGTAATATGTCTTGGTGAAGCCGGGCTTTAGCCGCAGGGCCTTTCTAAGATGGGCAATCGCAGGATCGAACTGCCACTGCTCGGCAAGCGCGGCGCCCAGATTGTTGAGCACCTCGACGGAATCGGGATCAATCCGCAGGGCCTTATCGTACAACTCCATAGCCTGGGCCGTCCGCTTCATCTGCACTAAGGCCAGCGCATAATTGTTCAAGGATTCCACATTATCCGGCTCCTTTTGCAGCAGCCTTTCGAAGTGGCCTGTGGCTTCATCGAGGCTGCCGGTGCGTGTCAGGGCCTCGGCCAGACGGAGTCGCGCGTTGAAGTGGCCGGCATTCAGATTCAAAGCAATGCGGTATTCCTTGATGGCCTGCTGATAGGCCTCTTGCAGCGAAAATCCCACCCCGAGATTATAGTGGGCGTCGTCGAAAGCGGGGTGTATCTCAACCGCTTTTCCGTAGTGCGACATTGCCTCAGCGATCTTGCCGTCTTTGATAAAGGTATTGCCGAAGTTCAGATGTGCGATGTAATTGTCGGTAGTAACGTCGAGGGCGTGGCCAAAGAGCGTTCGGCTGCTGCGCCAGTAGCCGGCCTGCCGGTATGTGCAAAACCCTAAAGCCGAGAGGCACGCACACGCAGCCAATACCGTTGCGGATATCGGCAACCGCCATTTGGCTGCAAGATCACCCGCCCCCCACGCAACGATAATCGACAAGCCGATCATAGGCACATAAGCCCACCTATCGGCAATAGCGGGCCACAGGCCGGCCTGCACCAAGCCGATAACAGGAAATAGCGTCCCGATGAACCAGAGCCACCCGACTGAGAGATAAGCTTTTCTTCTAAATACCCATATCAACACAAAAGATGCGCACGCCAGCAGCAGCACAGCCCCCAAGCTCCGCCAAATCGCCACATCCATCGGGTACGGGTAAAAGACTGCCAGCTTCCGCGGGCAGATTATCTTATCGATGTAGCGTACATACGAAACAGCGGCGTTTGCCAGACGCAGCTTCATCGGTATCAAATCCGTAGATGTGGTGACCCCAAGTCGCCTCATAGATAAGAAAGACAAGAACACCGAAACCGCCGAGAGGGCAAAGAAAGGCGCCTTTTCCCACACTAATCGACTAACAGAGAATATCTGACCGCCGGATGCCCTTGATTTGCCGCCCTTGCCGGCGCTTTGGCCGGAAGACCTGCCGCGACGAGCCGACGGCACGGCGGGCCGCCTCAACGACAAACGCTTCAAAGGCCAATAGTCCAGAAGCAGCATTGCAAACGGCAGGGTGATGAGCATCGGTTTGGCCAGCAGCCCGAGTGTAAAGAACCCAAGCGTAAACAAATACCGCCTTGCGCCGCCCTCTCTGGCGTAACCTGTATAGGCCCGCATTGTCAGCAGCCAGAAGAGCGTACTCAAGACGTTTTTTCGCTCCGCTATCCAGGCGACCGAATCAACGTTGACCGGGTGGAACGCAAAGGCCGCCGCGACAAATGCGCTCTGCCGGACAGCACCGGTCATCCCCTTGAATACCCAAAACACCAAAAGGCTGTTGGCGATATGGAGGACCAGATTCGTCAGATGATGCAATCCCGGCCTAAGCCCGTACAACTGGCAATCCAGGATATGGCTCAGCCACGTCAGGGGATGCCAGTATGCCACCTTCCCGATAGTAAACACCCACTTGACGTTTTCAGCGCTGAATCCCGTCTTGATATGCGGGTTTTCTGTAACATAGACTGTATCGTCGATATTGACGAAATCGCTCGCAAGCACCTGCCAATAGACCGCCGGAATCCCGCAACCCAGCAAAACGCAGATCAAAACGCACCTGTACTTGGCCAGAATTTCACGCATACCGGAAAATCTAATCTAAAACGCGGCATTTGTCCCGATATTTTTCCGCAGACTAAGTTTTCCGCAGGCCGATGCGCTCTGTCCAAAGAATGCCGATGCCCCCGTTGAGCTTGCGTGGGTGTCCGGAAATGGCGGGTTCATTGACAATCAAGGCCCGATACCGTAGAATGACTTGTTATGCCGGATAATCGGCCGAACTCATTCACGGCAGCACTAAAGGAGCGTGCAATGGCAACAAACTGCTTTCGCAGGAATCACTGTCAAGGTTGGGCAAGGCGAATTCTAATTGTTTTGTGGCTTTGTTGCTGTGTGACTGTAGCCGAGGGGGGCGTTTCCGGTCCGTCTTCCGCCGAGCAGGGACTGTTTCAAATCGACAAAGGCACGGCGGCCCTGGCCGAGATGGGCATCGAGCGGATAGTCTTCGTTACAAGGCTGAGCTATGACGACCCGCACTGGTACGCCAATATCGCTTACTACTGCGACGACGAGAACCACAGAGCTTACGCCGGCAACGGCAAGCCGGATGAGAGCAAGCTGTATGCCTTGAACACGCGAACAGGGCAGATTGCCGTCCTCTTCGACGCGAAAGACGGCGGGATACGAGATGCGACGGTCCACTACGACGGCAAGGCCATCCTTTTTTCATACCGCCCGGCCGGGACGGAAAACTACAGCCTCTACGAGATTG
>DATEBC010000227.1:0-18581 GCA_035288065.1 Sedimentisphaerales bacterium
GCCGAGACTTATGACGGGATAACCGGCGACGGCCAAAGGGTCTTTTCGGTTGCTGTCAACGGCCAGCCCGTCCTCAAGGACTTCGACCCCTACAAAGAAGCCGGCGGATTCCAAAAGCCCGTTGTTAAGACAATAAAGAGCGTGGTGGTGACAGACGGGCAACTGGTTATCGCCTTCACCGCGAACGTCCAGAACCCCGAAATCAACGGCATCGAAATACTCTCGGAGTAACCGGGCCGCACCACGAATTCGCCCAGGATTGCATTTGACAGGAGTTAACGTGTGACGGACAAGAAGGCAGTAATCCTGCTGAGCGGGGGACTGGATTCGGCCACGACTCTGGCTATCGCCCGCGATCAGGGATTTCGCTGCTACGCACTGACCTTCAGATACGGCCAGAGGCACCAGCGCGAGGTCGCCGCTGCGCAAAAAGTCGCCAAATTTCTCGGCGCAGCCGAGCATCGTATAATCGCTATTGATCTGGCGGCCTTCGGCGGCTCGGCCCTTACCGACCCGGCCATCGAAGTGCCCAAGGATAGGGCTGATCTGGCCGGCAGGGGGGGTATCCCGCCGACCTATGTCCCCGCCCGCAACACCATATTCCTCAGCTACGCCCTCGCCTGGGCCGAGGTCCTCGGTGCATTCGACATCTTCATCGGCGTCAATTCCACCGATTACAGCGGCTACCCCGACTGCCGCGCCGAGTTCATCAAGGCCTTCGAAAAAACCGCCAACTTCGCCGCCGCAGCAGCCGTCCGGGGCGCCGGCAAATACCGAATCCATACGCCGATTATCGAAATGACAAAGAGACAGATTATCCAAGCAGGCACTAAGCTCGCCGTCGATTACTCCCTGACTCACAGTTGCTACGACCCCGACGAGACCGGCAGAAGCTGCCGCCGATGCGACTCATGCAGGCTGAGACTGAAAGGCTTTGCCGAAGCAGGACTCCAAGACCCTATTGAATATGTTGGAACCTAATGAATATCGAATATCGAAATCCGAGGCACGAAGTCCACTAGGGGATCCCTTGCGGGACAAATTCAGGATTTCCAATGTTCAAATAATCGAAACTCACCGTTTTTGTCATTTGAATTTTGGTAATTTGATATTGTCTCGGATTTCGATATTAGAGTTTCGGATTTGTGTGTGTGGTGGCTGATCCAATTTGAAGATGGTGATAAACGAGATATTTTATTCCCTTCAGGGCGAGGGCTTCCTTGCCGGCGTGCCCAGCGTCTTTATTCGCCTGGCCGGCTGTCCCTTGCGATGCCGCTGGTGCGACACTAAGTACGCCTGGGATGCCACGGCAGGTAAAGAATACAGCATCGCCGACATAGTCGATAAGGTAACGCACGGGCGCTTCAGACACGTCGTGATTACAGGCGGCGAGCCGATGATCCAAAAGGACTTGCCCCTCTTGGCCCGCGAATTAAAAGCCGCCGGCAGGCACATAACAATAGAGACCGCAGGCATAGCATATATCCCCGATATGCCCTGCGACCTGATGAGTATCAGCCCGAAACTGAGCAATTCAATGCCGACCGTAGAAGACGGAAGACAAAAGCCCGCAACCGCAAGATTAGCCCCCGCACCTGTGGCGGGGGCTGTCACACCTGTGGCGGGGGACGAGCGAACGGACGTCGCAGGACAGAACTTGTATAAGCCCGATATCGCTGTTCTGCAAAAACTGATCGATAACTACGATTATCAGTTCAAGTTCGTCGTCGATTCAGTCAACGACCTGCCCGAAATCCAGGATACGCTCGACAAGCTCGGCAATGTTGATTTGCAGAAGGTGATGCTGATGCCCCAGGCCGCTACAAAGGATGAACTCCTGGCCAAATCCCCAATGGTCGCGGAGATGTGCAAAATGATGGGTCTTGCATTCTCCCAGCGCCTCCAAATCCTCCTCTGGGACAATTTTGCAGAACTCATACAATGCGAAGGGCAAGTAGAGGCGGTGTTTGCCTGATAATAGGACCGGTCCGGATTCTCTGACAAATCTCCGAATGGAACATTGACAATCAATAGTCAATAGTAAATAATCAATTCAAAGCCCAGGTGGCGGAATTGGCAGACGCGCCAGCTTGAGGGGCTGGTTCCCGTAAGGGAGTGCTGGTTCGAATCCAGTCCTGGGCAGTGCTTAGATTCAGTAGCCTCCGCTACTGATTTTAATCACCCCGAGCAAGCGCCGAGCAAAGCGAGAAGCGCGTCGAAGGGTGCATCCTAAGTATAGTCTATCCTGACCGTTGTGGAAGGGTCGGAGAAGTCCCTCCAGGCAGGTCTGGAGGCTAAATGAGTCGATTATGCGGAACACGGTTGGTTATATGTTGACCTGGACGACATACGGTAGTTGGTTGCAGGGCGACGAGCGTGGTTACGTAAAAGACGGTCGGGTGCTTGGTGGTGACGAAGAACTCGCAACCCTTTGCGGGAAGTTCCAGAAGGAAGAAACCGTTAAGCTGCGATCCGACGAGAAGGACATTGTCCGCCGCGCGATATTAGACGAAGCTCAACGCATCGGTCGAACTGTCGAAGCCCTGGCCGTGTGCACCAATCATATTCACCTGGTGCTGCGCTATTCCCTCGAGCCCATAGGGCGCACAGTCAGCAGATTCAAGAATGTCGCCGCCGCTGCCCTGAGAAGGCATGGCCGGGCTGGTCGAGTCTGGACGCGAGGATTTGATAAAAGGTTTTGTTTTGACCGGGACGATCTAATCCGCCGAATCAAATACGTCAACAATCATAACCGTTAAAACCCCACCTATTCAGCCCCGAAGCCCGCTTCGCACGGTGATGCGCCAACTATTTAGCCCCGAAGCCTGCTTCGGGGGATTTTTCGAGTGATTATATACCTTATCGTACGAATGTTCATCGGGCTCTGAGTTCTTCTTTCGCCATTACGCCGTCGAACGTTTGCCATCTACACTCGTAAGTATTTTTTTTGCCGCCGTTCTTGCGAACCCAGACAATTCCTCCCTTGGTGACTTTAAGCTTACCCAGAACGCTTCCACCTTGTTCGACGTCAAATATGACGGGCTTTCTTCCGACTTTTTTCTCCGGCATGTTCAATCGAACCTCATACGCCATATACGCCATGGTATATTTCTCCTTGCCATCCTAATGAGTTTTGTTAATATGGCCCTCAGTCAAGATTTTGCTGCATTGTGAGTGTTTGGAGAAACCTATTATGGATACACAGGAATTCCACGAGATGCCGCCCGAATCGCAAGAATCTATCGCGTCGCAGCTGCCGCTCCAGTCCCACCCAGAGCACAAATCGCAGGCCCACCTCGAATCCGAAGCCCTGCTCAGCCCGAAAAAGCCGGTGGCGGGCCGGATTCTGTCCATAGACGCCCTCCGCGGCTTCACCATGTTCTGGATCGTCGGCGGCTGGTACATCTTCGACGGCCTCCACAAGGCCCTCAATAACGACACAACCGCCTGGATCAGCAGCCAGCTCGAACACGTCGAGTGGGAGGGCTTCGTCTTCGAGGACCTGATTATGCCGATGTTTCTATTCATCGTCGGCGTGGTAATGCCCATCGCCTTTCAAAAGCGGCTCGACCGCGGTGACACCAAGGCCAGGCTCTACCGCCACATAATCCTGCGATCGGTCATACTCTTTGTCCTCGGAATGGTCGCCCAGGGCAACCTGCTCAAGCTCGACCCCGCCAAGCTCAAAATCTATTGCAACACCCTCCAGGCCATCGCTGCAGGCTATCTCGTATCCGCAATCATCATCCTGAATATGCCCATTCGCTGGCAGGTGATAAGCACTGTGCTCCTGCTGATCTTGTTCTGGGCCTTGATGATGCTTGTTCCCTTCCCCGGCCATTTCCCGGACCGCCTCGACCAGGATGCGAACCTCGCCGCCTTCATTGACCGGGTCATCCTCCGCCAATTCGACGACGGCCTGAACTACACCTGGATCCTCAGCAGCATGACCTTCGCCGCCACCGTAATGCTCGGCGTCATGGCAGGGCACGTGCTCCGCTCGGATAGAAACCGAGGCGCCAAATTCGTCCTTCTCTTGTTCGCGGGCATCGCCTGCCTTGCCCTCGGCTCCCTTTGGGCCGGATGGTTCTTCAAGATCGGCAAATTCTACATCGGCCTTTTCCCAATCATCAAAAGACTCTGGACAAGCTCTTTCGTCCTCTTCGCAGGTGGCCTTAGCTTTCTGCTGCTGGCCCTGTTCTATCTAATCATAGACATCTTCAAATTCAGAAAGTGGGCCTTCCCACTCATAGTCATCGGCGCCAACTCCATCTTCATATACATGGCCGTTCATATATTTAGCTTCAACGCCATTAGCGACCCGTTCGTAACCGGCCTCGACCAATTCGTCGGCCCCTGGAACGAATTCACCCACGCCCTTGCAGCCTTCGCAGTCGTCTGGCTCGTTCTATGGTATATGTACCGCAAAAAGACCTTCATAAAAATCTAGAATTCGCAGCTCGATTGTCTCCCTGGCCGTGGTCACACGCGATTCAATGCGCGTTTAGCGGTCGCCGGGACTTGTCCCCTGGGGACTTGTCCCTTAGGGACGGCGACCCCAGACAATCAGTACCAGGAAAACCGCAAAATGAGTTGAGCCGCCAATAACATACGAAAGGCAGGACAGTAAAAGTGCAGAAAATTCTTAGAAGGGAATTCATCAAAACCGCACTTGCAGGCGGCATCGGGGCGGCCATTTTGCCCGAGGTGGTCGAATCTCAGGCCGCCGGGCAAGCGAAGACTCGCTACATCGCAGCCTATGACACCGAATCTCCGGCCTGTCTGCCGGCGTGCCGCAAGATCGTCGAGGTCCACAAGAGATTCGAAATGCCCGCAACGTTCTTCATCGTCGGCAAAACGCTCGACGCCAATCCCGCCGAGTATCGCAAGTTATTGGAGGACCCGCTATTCGAAATTGCCTCGCACACCTATTCACATCAAATGCTGCGAGACAACGTCTTTTGCGGCCAGGCTATCTCGATGGACCAGAGGCGGGAAGAAATCTTCAAAGGAAAAGAGGCCGTCGAGCGAGTCTTTGAGCGGCCCTGTATCGGCCTGCGACCGGGCTGCGGCTTCGACAATGCCTTTACAGGAGAGCCGAAAGTCCTCGAGCTAATCAAGGAGGCAGGCTTTCAGTACGTCAGCAGTCTTCTCTGGGGACCCGACTACTCGCTCCCGGCCCTGCTCCGAGAGCCGTTCAGCTACAAGGCCGATGGCTTCCCCGAAATCTGGGAGCTGCCCGGCCACGGCTGGCACGAGAACCTCCTAAAGGACCACAACCGCTGGGGACCCAGAAGACTCACCCTCTGGCCCCCGCCTTTCCCGGAAGCAATACCGCGAGCTTTCTGCAAAACCGCAGAAGATGAATTTGAAGTGAACAAGGTCTTTCTCGATAAGGGCGTCGAGACGGGCAAACCCTTCGTCTCCCTGATCTGGCATCCCTGGTCGCTGGCCAAATTCGACCCCGATATGAAAATGCTCGAGTTGACATTCACCCACGTCCGCCGCCTGCAAATGATACCCTCCACCTACGCCCAATTGCACAAAAACGCTGCAATCCTTGCATAATCGTCTCTGAATTTCTCCTGATTCACGAACCGAACCTTGTGTTCCCTTGAAAACTTGCTCTAATATACCATTTTGTTGTGTTCTGAACGGTTTTCAAGTGTCTTTCGCAGGAGTTGCCTCAGGTCCGGGACGATTTAAGTTGCATCCGGTAATTTGACCGGGGCCGATTCTATGAAAGGCGGTGCTTGTGGTTTTGAGACAATCGCGGCTGTTACAGGCCGATAAAGAACCAAAAGATTCGATTGGCTGTTCCCGTTCACGGCGTCTGGGCAGACTGAAATCCCTTATGCCCGGAATCGAAGTCCGGATTCTGCTTGTCGGATTGTTGTGCACTGTTTTGGGCAAGCTGATGGTCGTGCGGTCCTACAAGCCCGAAAGCGTCGCTGCGGAGACCGCTGCGGTGACGTTTCCAGACCTGCTGTTCTTTGCCGTCGTTGCCCTGCTTGTAAGATGCCTGTACATAATCAAGCCGTCGGTTCTCTCCGCGCGGTGCGCGCTGTTGATCGCGGCCATTGTGGCCGTCTGGTCGGTATTGAACACCGCATGGCTCATAAACAGCGGCGTTCAGTTGCAGACGGGAATCTTCGTGCTATATGTCCGAGACTTTCGGAACCTCTTCCCGCTCGTAATGGCTCACATGCTGGAGGACCTCGGACAGTTCGTGCTATTTGCGTTGGGAAGCATTGCGGTCTTCGTATTTTTCCTGTGGCGTTTCTTCAGGCCCGGCAGGATTGTTCCCAGCCGCAATCACCACGAGCGATGGGTTCTCGGCCTGGCGCTGGCCATTACGGCCGGCCTGATTGCCGGACCCTTCGTTCAGCCGGACGCCGATTCAAGCTTCGCCGCAGAGGTCCTGAATTTCAGCAGCCACTCGTACGCCTTGCTCTCCACTCTGGCCGGCCAATCCCCCAACAAATACCCCGTAAAACACAGCCCGAACATATACCTCTCGGGCCGCCGCCGAATCGACGCTCCTAAATGTCCCCCAAAAGACCTGCCGAACGTCGTTATAGTGCTGCTGGAGAGTGTATCCCATTCGGTAACTTCCCTCTCCCCGGCGGCCGAGCAAACTACGCCTTTTCTGGCTCGTCTGGCTTCGCAAGGCGTTGAGTTCCGCACAACGCGAGTACCGATGCCCTATACAACCAAGGCCTTCTGGTCAACGCTGACCGCGGTGACGCCGACAAGCGATGTCCACAACGTCGAAGCCGTGCCCATCGATGAGCCTTACGAGGGCCTGCCCTCAATTCTCGCAAGGGTCGGCTACCGCTCAGCTTTCTTTGAAATGTCAAATGGCGCCTTTGAGTGTGCGCCGGGCTTCTTCAAGAATCTTGCCTTTGACTGGGCCTGGTTTAGGGAGAATCTCCAGGACCACTCGGCGAACATAGGATACCTCAGCGGCGATGACTGCCGGATGATTGAGCCGGCCGTTGAATGGGTCAGCAAAAATAGCCGGCCGTTTCTCCTCATGATGATTACGTCAATCGCCCACGACCCCTTCGAGGTCCCGCAATGGTTCGAGAAGTCAAAAGAAAAAGAATACGACAAGTATCTCCAGACAATTCGCTATACGGATTATTTTCTTGAGCAGCTCTACGCGGCGCTGCACGCCAATGGCCTCGATGAAAACACGCTTCTCTGCATCATGGGCGACCACGGCACCAGTTTCAAAACCGAGCGGGCAAAAGGCCGCTGGACGCCGCGAGAGGAGGTCATCCGCGTGCCCTGGGTGATGCACTGGCCGGGACATTTAGGCCCCGCAAAGGTCGTCGAGTGGCCTTGTTCGCAGCTCGATGTGACGCCGACAATTCTTAATCTGATAGGATTCGACATCACCAGTGCCGCCTTTGACGGAAGGGACGCCCTCGCAGAGCCGAATTCGCATCGCCGCATTTACTTCTCGTCCCTAATCCCCGGCAGCCCCGCCGGCTTTGTCGAAAACGGCAGAAAAGTCGTCTTCTGGCCCTACATCAATAAGGCCTTTGAATACGATTTAACGACCGACCCGCAGGAAAACGACCCTCGCACAATCCCCGCCGGCCAGATAGAGCAAATCAGGGAGCAAATCAATCGGTGGGAATCGCAGTCGCAGATTGCCGTCGATGCCAAAAGACATGCCAAGCGCTTCTTGTATTCTCACTGGCGGACCTTCAGCGCCGGCCGCTTGGCCTGGGCTTATTACGTGCCCTGACTCGTACCGCGTTTCACAGGTACTGCGACTATGAGATTGCCACGTCCATAAGGGGCTCGCAATGACACCGGAAACCCTCAAATTGTCATTGCGAGGAGCGCAGCGACGAAGCAATCTCCTGCGTTCGACAAGGTTTGAGATTCCCGCGTCGGCCTTCGGCCTCCTCGCAATGATAGTTCCTAAAATCAATTTTGACGGACTACTGGCGGCAGAAGGGCGTTAGGCACAGCGAGCGTATATATGTTGAGTCGTCGAGAGCCAACCTCAGATAAAGTCGCCGGCGCAGTCACGAAGATAATTCAGTGTTTCATCTAACCAATAGTCAATATCGAAGATCCGCCGAGGCGGAATCAATCGCCTAAGTTAACCCCAGCCGTCCGGCCTCGTCGTAAAGCCCGTAGTGTTTCATCTTCTTGAATAGTGTGGTGCGGTTTATCTGAAGCGCCTTGGCGGTCTCCTGCCTGTTCCAGTGATTCGCCTTTAGCGCCTGGCGGATGATTTCCTTCTCCGGCCCGCCCAGCGCCTCTTTCAGGCTCAGCGCCTTGTATTCGTCCTGGCGGCCCGCCTTGGATGGCTCTTGCTTTATTGAGTCAGGCAGATCCTCGGCCCCGATGAACTTGCCCTTGCTCAGAAGAGCCGCCCGCTCGACTACGTTCTCCAGCTCACGAACATTCCCGGGCCACGAGTATCGCTCGAGCAGCTCCACAGCTTCATCGCTGAAGCCGAGTTTGGCCCGGTTATGCTGGACCGAATAGAGCTGCAAAAAATGCTCCGCCAGCAGTTTAACGTCCCCGACCCGCTCGCACAGCGGCGGCAGCTCTATCTTGACAACGTTGATCCGGTAGTACAAATCTTCCCGGAATCTGCCGGCTTTCACCTCGTCCTCGAGATTGCGATTCGAAGCCAGCACAATTCTTGTATCTACCGTTATTGTCTTGTTACTGCCCACCGTCTCGAACTTCCTGTCTTCCAGCACGCGAAGCAATTTGGCCTGCAGGCCCGGCGACGCATTGGATACCTCATCGAGAAAGATCGTCCCCCCGTCGGCGGCAAGAAATTTGCCCTCCTTGTTGGTCACGGCGCCGGTGAAAGCCCCCTTGGCGTGCCCGAACAGCTCGCTCTCAAGCAGCGTCTCAGGAAGCGCTCCGCAACTGACCTCGATGAACGCCTGATTCCGTCGTCCTGACCGATGGTGGATCGCCTTTGCCAGCATACTCTTGCCCGTGCCCGACGGCCCGGCCATCAACACCGTAACGTTGCTGTCCGCAACCGCCTCCACAAGCTCAAAAATCTTCGCCATCTTGTAGTGATGGCTGATTATCTTCTGCAGACTATATTTCCGGTCGAGCTGCAGCCGCAGGTTCTCGTTCTCGCTTATAAGCGATTGCTGCGTCATTGCCCGCTCCACCGCCAGACGCAGTTCGTCATCGACAATAGGCTTGGTCAGGTAGTCGTATGCCCCCGATTTGATGGCCTGCACCGCGCTTTCGATAGTCCCGTAGCCGGTTATTATAATGACCACCGTCTTTGGATAATCTTTGCGAATAATGCCCAGCAACTCGAGTCCGTCTCCGTCAGGAAGGTTCACATCCGTTATCGCCAGGCAGTACTCACTCTCCGCAAGTTTGTCCAAGGCTTCCTTAAACGTGCCGGCGCCCTCGGCGGTGAACCCCTCCAGCGACAAAAACTCGCACAGCGAATCCAATATGATTTTGTCGTCGTCTATCACTAATATATTCGTCTCTTGCATAGTGTCTCTCGAATCGTACTGTACTCACGCCTATTCTATCGAGTTGCTTATAACAGGCAACAGGACCGTGAATATGCTGCCGCCACCGGGCGCATTCTTGGCCGCTATTTTCCCGCCGTAGCCCTCCAGAATATCTCGGCATATCGCCAGGCCCAATCCGGTGCCGCGCCCAGGCCCTCTTGTAGTGAAGAACGGCTCGAAAAGAGCCTCTGCGTCCTCAGGGGCAAAACCCGTCCCTGTATCACGGAACTCCACCACGGCGTTTTCGCCTTCGAGCCTCGACGATATCAGAAGCTCGCCGCCGTTCGGCATCGCATCAAGGGCGTTCTTGGTCAGGTTGCAAAAAACCTGGAACAGGTTCCCGCTGCGGATTTCCGGCATGTTCCCGCAATAGTCCCGCAATATGCGGACCTTCAGCGCCTCCGCCCGTGATTCCATAATTCTTATCGCGTCCTCAATGATCTGATCGATCCGCACGTGCTCCAGCGATGTCCGGGCGCGCCGAGAGAATTCCAGCAGCTCACCGGTGATCTGCACCATTCTCATAAGACCACCGCGGCACTGCGCCAAATATTCTTTTGCCTTCGCAGGCTTGGCCTGCTCGACGACCCTTATAGCGAGGTTGATATATCGCAGGATGCCGTCCATAGGGTTGTTCAGTTCGTGGGCGATCTTTGCGGCAAGTCGGCCGAGCGCCGCCAGCCGCTCGGCCTCGGCCAATTGTCTTTGCACGGATGTTTCTTCCGTCACGTCCTCAATCAGAATTGTCCCGCCGGCAATCTCTTGAGGATTATTCCTCAGCAGGGCCGTGCAAGTGATTCGCAGCAGCCGCGTTCTGCCTTCAAGCGTGTAGCTAACCTCATCGAAAGTGCGAGCCTGCCCGCTTGACAGCACACTTCTGATCTGCTCTGTCCATCCGCGCCAGACCTTTTCATCAGTCCCTTTTGCCAGCGCTTTGTCGATGTAGTCAGCCGGAAAGACCAGATTCCTTACTTGGCAATTGGCTTCGATAATCTTTAGGTCCGTATCGAAAACGGCAATGGCTATCGGCAGCGATTGAATGATTGAGCTGCCGTCCGCCGTCGGTGCGGAGGCGGTGTCTGCGGCTTCTTTCTGCCGTTGAGACCCGCTCTTATCAGATTGTTTCGGCGTCGCGGTCATACCTGTCGTGATGGGGCACAATTACGGACCCACCAAACTTGCGTGTTGCGAAATATCAACGCCTCCGTTGTTCTTGTCGAACAACCACAGGCGTGCCTTTACGTAAAAATGTAAAATCCTGCCAACAAAGGACTAAGTGCGTTTTCCCTTCCGTCAGATCGCTCTGATTCAACTGTTATGGGGCCTTATGCGTTGACCTTCCGCAACGTCCTTGCCGGCGCGGTTGTGCGTCGAAGCTACACTTCTCCGCAGATCTCTCGTAACCTTATGTCTATTAAGCATTTGGGAATGTTAAAATGGGGTGTGTTTTCTTGCCCCGGCTTGGAATAGACTTTGCTCCTGATATTGGTAGGACAGGTACTTTGTACGTTTGAAACAGCCGGCCAAAACGATTTGGCACGGAGGCTTCGGATGGATGGCTTTGAAAAGCGTAAAGACCCACGGCTGGCAATGAGGCTCAGTTTGCTCTGCCGCAAATTCGGCGAGCCAACGCCCAGACTATGTGCTGGTACGGTCCTGAATGTTGGCGCGGGGGGCCTATATTTTGAAACGACAGCTGCCGACTTCCAGCCGGGCAGTTTAGCCGAGGTCCGCTTTGCAGTCCCGCATCAGACCGACCGCATTGAATTCGGCGGCACAATGCAGGGCATCGGAACCGTCGTCAGGACTGAGACCTTAACAACCTCGCGCATAGACCCGCCGATGCGCCCTCTTTACGGTGTGGCTGTGCAGTTCTGTCGTCCGCCAAAGCTCGCCCTATAGTACCCCATAACACTTGGTCTTGTGGGCCTCGTCATTGCGAGGAGGCCGAAGGCCGACGTGGCAATCTCCTACCCCTCGAAGGTAGAGGTTGTTCCGCCGTCGAAGCGCCTCACGATGACACCCACAGTCTCGATTGTTATGGGGTAATAGCCTCTCAGCCGCCAGGCAAGCACCCTTCGAATACCTCCGTCGCAGGCCCTGTCATATACACGCAGTTATCCACGTCGCACCAGTTCAGCTCCAAATCGCCGCCCGGCAGATGCGCCGTGCACAACCGTCCCTGCCTGCCGGTCAGCACCGAGGCCACCGCGCAGGCGCACGCTCCCGTCCCGCAGGCCATTGTAATGCCGCTTCCGCGTTCCCACGTCCGCATAGTGAACTCCCTCGGCGAATCTATCTCGACGAAATGGACATTCGTGCGATTGGGAAACAGCTCGTGATGCTCCACCGCTGGCCCAAGCTTGGCCAGATCGACAAGCTCCACGTCGTCACAAAAGAATACCGCGTGAGGATTCCCCATAGAAACGCACGTCATTGCCAGTTGCTCGCCGAGGACCTCTATCGGTTGAGCCACAACCTCTTCTCCGGGCAGATTCACAGGTATGTCCTTCGCCCTCAGAACCGGCTGGCCCATGTTGACGCAGACTTTCTGAACCTTGTCCGCCTCGTCAATTGCCAGCCCCAGCGTTAATATCCCATTGCCCGTCTCAATGTTTACAGAAGCCCCGAATGATTGTTGCCCGGGTACGGCAAAGTCGCCGCCGACCCGGCATATCCCGCGCTCGTATGCATATTTGGCGACGCACCGAATTCCATTTCCGCACATCGCGGCCTCCGAACCGTCCGCGTTGAAGATGCGCATCCGAACCTCGGCTTTTTGCGACGGCCCGACCAAAATCAAGCCGTCCCCGCCGACCCCGGTATGCCGGTTACTGACCATCCGAGCCAGTTCCCCCGGATTCTCGATCTTCTCCTCGAAGCAATTGACATAAACGTAATCATTGCCCAGGCCATGCATTTTCGTAAATCGCATTTCATTAGCTCCTTGCCAAGACGCCTTAATATACCCCACACACCCCAGGAATCAACCCTCATTCCAACCAAACCGCCACCCGCCGGCGTGAGCATTGGTTCTATGTCCCAATGAGCTGTCTTTGCCGTTTAGCCGCCGCCGGCACTTGTCCATTAGGGACGGCGGCGCTCTCAACTCAGCAGGGTCATAACCTGACAGCCTGCACAACTTGCCTGCACACGCAGTAACTCGCCGCTACTCGATTGCGAATTCCTTCTTGCGGGTGTGCATCTGGGCCTTGAGGCGGTCTATGATGGATGAGTGCATCTGCGAAACGCGCGATTCCGATAGATCCAGCGTCGCTCCGATTTCCTTCATTGTCATTTCTTCATAGTAGTACAGAACAATGATCAATCGCTCCGCCCGTGTTAGGCCTTTGGTCAGAAGGCTCTTGAGATCGCGCTTTTGCGCTTCGACTACCGGATTCTCGCTCCGCTCATCCTGGATTATGTCTATCTCGCGCATGTCTTTCTCGCTTTCGCTCTCGCTGTACTTTGTATTGAGCGAAACCTGCCCGACGGCATTGGCGTCTTTCTGAAGCCTGCTGAAGTCGGCCATATCAAGATCAAGTTCTCTGGCGATTTCCTCCGATGTCGGCTTGCGCCCCAGACTCACTTCCAGCGAATTGGTAGCCCTCGACAGCCGGTGCGCACGCGCCCGAACAAGACGAGGAACCCAATCCATGCTCCGCAGCTCGTCGAGAATGGAGCCTTTTATCCGGGCCGAGCAATACGTCTCGAATTTAACGCCTCTTTCAGGGTCGAATGCGTCGATCGCGTCCATCAGACCAAAGGTCCCTGCGCTGATGAGGTCGTCAACCTCCACCTTGTCCGGCAGTTTGGTGTGCAGCCGTTCAGCAGCGTACCGAACGATATCACGGTAATGCTCCATCAGCAGATTGCGGTAGTAATCGTCGTGCGTCTCGTGGAATTGCCGCCATACTTCTTCGATGCTGAGTTCTTGATCCGTTTTCAAAGCTGTCCTCCGTGATATTCTGCCGTCATTGCCATATCTCAGATTCCCGAGCCCCATAACTACCTTGTTATCGGCGATTAGGCCGACAACTTTAGAAGAACCAGTTGACAATTCTCTGCATAAAGCCCTCGTTGTCCGCTCGAACCGCCATTCCCTTGCTCAGCTTCGCCGCCAGGGCTACTATTGAGGCGCTTACGCTCGATCTTGGATAAGCCAGCACCACCGGTTTGCGCATCCGCACCGAACGACGCAGACGCTCGTCCCATACGATCACCCCGGCACAGTCAACCTTGGCGCCGAGGAAACGCCACGCCACGGAGGCTATCTGCTGGTATATTTTTTTGCCCGTCACCATAGACTCCGCCATATTGACAATCAGACTGATCCGCCCGCCGAACGAATTGCCCACAAGCACCTTGATCATCGCGTAAGCGTCCGTGATCGCGGTTGCCTCCGGCGTAGTTACCACGAGAGCGTGATCGCTGGCCAAGCAAAACGCCACCACCGACTTCGAAATCCCCGCCGCCGTATCGATTATGATCGCATCGTTCTGCTCCTGCAGCTTCGTTAGCTCGCTCACCAGGCGCCGACGCTGAAATTCACTCAGATTCGCTAAGTCCTCCACCCCTGAAGCGCCGCAGATAATCTCAAGCCCCTCCGGCCCGACGTGAATGATCTCCTCTATGCTTCGCTGCCCGCTAAGAACATGCGAAATGTTGTACATGCTCGTGAAGTTCATTATCACGTCGAGGTTGCCCAGCGCCATATCCGCGTCAAACAGGACCACCTTCTTGCCGCACGCCGCAAGACATATAGCAAGATTCGCCGCGATGTTCGTCTTGCCCACGCCTCCCTTGCCGCTGGCTATCGCCAGAACAGTCGCAGGTCGTCTGCTCGCTTCCATCATCCGCTGAAGGTAAAGAGTCTCATTCTTCATGTCTTCTCTTGATAGTCTCTGCGGACGGCTACTCGCTGGGGACCATTGTATGCATTTCTCTTTCTTTCAACAGTTCCGCCGCCACACGCTGATTCAGCGAGTTCTCCAGCAGCCTCTTTATCTCGTGCTCGATATACTCATCCTGGCATTCCTCAAGAAGCGCGAATGCATCCCTGTCGATAACAGGCTTGACTTCCAGCTCGCCCCCTGCGCCGAACTTGATATTCTCGGTATCGCACAAAACAAGACGCTGGTTAAGCATGTGCTCCTCGAGAGCGGTGTTCAACAGGTCCGAAAACTCCTCTACCGCAAGATCCATTGGAACGAACCCGCGCTGATGCATACGGTTTATGTTCAACGTGAGGATTTTCTGCCGGTTCTGCGTGAACTCAAGTATCTTGACGAGCAGCTCGCTGATATTGTCCGTCACCATTGCCTGTAAGTTCATATCAAATCCTCGCGTTCAACAGGGCATCTCTCCCATAGATGTCTGTCAAAGTCACATTCTGCGAAAAGTCAAACCGGCTCATCATCCGTGATAATCCCATTTTTGCTTTCAGCCTTGTCTCCCGGCCGCGCCCCAAGCTGCGACCGGGCAAACGTCATTCTTCAATTGTTGTCGGGGCGCCGCTCGCCTGGAATTCTTTCTTTCTCGTCCGAACATGCTTGTGCTGTGTTTTCTTCCTTGCCGAGAATCTGCCGTATTTCAGCAAGGGTCTTCGTTCTCTTGAGTTGAATGATCCGAGATAACCGTTGAAATACGCTTTCGTCGTATAAACGGTGGCCGCCCGCGGTCCATCGCGCCTCCCGAATCAGTCCCATTATCGTGTAGTTGTGAATCGTCTGCCGGGAGAAGGGCGTGCAGTTCACCAGATCGCCGATTCGGTAAAGTTTCGCCGGTATTTTCAGACTGCCGTCTGTAATTTGTGATTGTGTCATTTAAGTCTTTTCTCTGTTGCCTCTTTCTTCTCACATCCCACTCCAAGCCTTCACTTAAGCAACATTGCCATATTGAATTATATTTTATATTTTGCAAAATGTAAAATGCTATCTCGGAATTGTCAAAGTTTTTTCAAAATTTTTTTCCGCTTTTTTTCTCTCGCCGAATAATAGCCGATGTTTTCGGACGGGCGTTTCGGATTCTCACGGAATGTTTCGCAATAATCGGCCTTTCCCAAGTCGATTATCGCGGCGATAGACACGACTCTGGGGGGTGTTGATGAGCAAGTTGGCAGTTGTTTTCTTGGCTTTTATTCTGCGCATTTTGGCGAATGCGCCCTAAGAAATACCCGATACAAGTGCAGGTGGGCGCCGCCGGACGTTGTGCGGGTTGGTCTCAGTGAATCAGACGCCTTGTAAATCGATCAATTCGGTGACCGCCCGATGTTGTGCGTCCTATATGCAGGTGTGTCTTGGGGATTGATTGCGTATGCGCCGAATTGAGAACGATTCGACCGGGTGTGATTTGAATTCCGATAAGAGCATTTCCTTGCTGCAGCAGGTCACGCCGTTGGCCCGGCAGGTCAACTGTCTTGATATCGATCGCATAGCGGAGGTTTGCGTTGAGAACATTCCCAAAATGGTCGGCGCCAAATTCGCTTCGCTGTATATACTCGATGAAACGAACAATATTCTCCATCTGCACAAACATAACCATCCTTATCTCATAAACAAGATAGTCTCGCTGAATCAGAACCCGCCGACGCCGATGGTTATGGCCGTCAGGAGCAAAGAGCTGATGCTGGTCGGCGATATTGATACTCACAACAAGCCCGTGATCAAAAAATCGCAGCGCGCCTTCGCCGACAATTACGAAACGAAGAATTGTGCAATCGTCCCGCTGATCTGCCAGAGCAGGGTCATCGGCGTGCTCAACCTGGCCGACAAAAGCGGCGCCGATTTCGGCGAAGTGGATATTGCGCTGATAGAGCTGCTCAGCCAATTGGTGGGCGCATCTATCGGAAACGTCAAGCTCTTCGAGAAGATGCAGCGGCAGGCCTCCACCGATGGGCTGACGGGGCTTGTCAATCACAGGACGTTTTACGAGATTCTGGAGAAGGAGCTTTGGCGGTCGAAGCGCTACGGCGGAAGGATTTCCCTGATCATGGTGGACGTCGATAATCTCAAGAAGGTCAACGATACGCACGGCCACCGGGCGGGCGACAGGGTTATCAGCGAGGTCAGCAGGCGGATTAAGGGCTGCATCAGGCAGATTGATATCGCGGCCAGGTACGGCGGAGACGAGTTTGCCGTTATCCTGCCGAATACCGTGCTCAGCGATGCGAAGATTGTCGCCGACCGTATGCTCGCGGCCGTGGCTGGCCGCCCGACAACCTGGAACAAAGAGGATATCCCGCTTTCTATTAGTGTCGGCCTCGGAGAGTACGACGCCGATACCAACCCCGAAGATGTCACAAGCAAATCCGACGAGGCCCTCTACAGGGCCAAACAAGCCGGCAAAAACACCGTCAGAGTCTTCACACCCAACGAACAATAGCCCCCCGTTTAGCCGTCGTCGAACCGACGACGCCCCATAACATCTCCTTCATTCACCCCCCAACCAAACTTGGAAATCCGACGAGGCGGCCCGGATTCATCTAACCCATCAAGAACCCCCTCTAAATCGCTCCGTACCGCCCCTGAACGATACCCATCCGAACTGATCCAAACGCCGCAAAAACTCCCCTTGACAACCCGTCCGCCTCCGCAGATAATCCCTCCCAGTCGATTAGCTCGTTCTATGAGAATTCGGAGGCCCTATGGCGACGCTGAATTTCAAAGGAAAACCTTTTGTCCAGAACTACCACCTCTCGGTCAAATACCACCAGCTTATCCCCCGCAAGAATAAATCCCTCACCAAAAAGGTCTCCCTACACGACAACCTCATCATCCACGGCGACAACCTAAAGGCCCTAAAAGCCCTCCTTCCAACTTACGCCGGAAAAATAAAATGTATCTATATCGACCCCCCTTACAACACCGGAAACGAAAAATGGGCCTATAACGACAACGTCAACTCCCCTATGATGCAGGACTGGCTCGGCAAAGTCGTCGATAAAGAAGACCTTACCCGCCACGACAAATGGCTATGCATGATGATGCCACGACTCAAACTCCTGCGAGAATTGCTGTCAGAAGACGGCGTCATTTTTATTTCAATTGATGATAATGAAGTGCATCGGTTGAGAATGCTGCTCGACGAGGTATTTGGGGAATATAATTTTGTCTCACAATTGGGATGGCAAAAAGTATATGGCCCTAAAAATCAATCCACCTATTTTTCAAATGATTATGAATTCGTCTTATGCTATGCAAAGAATATTTCAGCTGTTGAAGTAAATTTGTTGCCCCGAAGTGAGGATATGAACGCAAGGTATAAAAATCCAGATAATGACCCAAGGGGTAACTGGAAACCGGGCGATTTGGTCGCTAACGAAGAAAGGAAGAACGGACATTTTATTATCAAAAGCCCAAAAACAGGAAAACAGTTTGATGCTCCCCAAGGCAAGCATTGGGGGTATTCCAAAGAAAAGCTTGAACAGTTTATTAAAGACAATAGGATTTGGTTTGGTAAGGATGGTAATGCGTTCCCCAGCATTAAGCAGTTTATAGACGAGGTCAAACAGGGCAGAAAAGCATCTTCGTTATTGTTATATAAAGATTATGGCCATACCGATGAAGCCAAAAAAGATATTCTAGAAATATTTCCGGAACAAGAAAAAGTTGCTTTTGATACCCCAAAACCGATTAGATTAATACAAAATTTAGTCAGACTTGGCTCAGGAGATGATGATATTATTCTTGATTCCTGCGCCGGCTCTGGCACAACCGCTCACGCAGTCGTGGCGTTGAATAAAGAAGACGGCGGGAATCGGCGGTTTATATTGGTCGAGTGTGAGGATTATGCGGATAAGATAACCGCCGAGCGTGTTCGGCGGGTGATAAAGGGCGTCCCGAAGGCAAAGGATGAGAATTTGCGAAAAGGTCTGGGCGGGACCTTCAGTTATTTTGAATTAGGCCCGCCGATTGAGATGGAGAGCATCCTCTCCGGCGATAATTTCCCCTCGTATATGGAGCTTGCCCGCTACGTCTTCTACACGGCCACCGGCGAGGAATTCGACCCCGATGCCGTCGATGAAAAGAAAAAATTCATCGGCCGGAGCGC
>DATEBC010000228.1:0-2926 GCA_035288065.1 Sedimentisphaerales bacterium
TATGGGACGCTGGTTTACGACGGCGAAGTTTATGACCACATTCGATATCGCGCTCGCGGAGGCGTCTGGCGCTATGCTATGGGCAAGAACATGTGGAAGTTCGACTTCAACCGCGGCCACAGGTTCGAGGCTCGTGACGACTACGGGCGCAAATACGACACAGAGTGGGACAAGCTGAACTTCTCAGCCTGTATTCAGCAGGGCGATTATTGGCATCGCGGCGAGCATGGACTGTTCGAGGCGGCGGGTTTCAGGCTCTTCAACCTTGCCGGCGTGCCGGCGCCCAAGACGCACTGGGTCCAGTTCCGCATTATTGACGAATCGTCGGAGACCGGCTCTACGCAGTATGGCGGAGACTTCTGGGGACTCTATTTGGCTCTCGAGCAGATGGACGGGGCATTCCTGGACGAGCACGGCCTGCCCGACGGCAACCTGTACAAGATAGACAATGTGTACCCGAACGGCGGCGATCTTAACAACCAGGGTCCGACCGCCGCGACCAACAAATCGGACCTGATAGCGTTTATGGCTGGCTACGGCGCCAATCCGACCGCGACCTGGTGGACCGCCAACGTCGATGTCGATAGATACTTCGGCTTCCGCACCATTACCGATGGAATACACAATTATGACATCGGTGCGGGAAAGAACTATTTCTACTATTTGAATCCCAATACGCACGTCTGGTCGATATTGCCGTGGGATCTTGACTTAACCTGGGCCGACAATATGTACGATTGCGGCAATTCGGGAGAAAGCCCTTTTAAGGAACACGGCTTGTGGGACAATACGACGCTGCGAGTCAGGCGGAAGAACCGGATGCGAGATATTCGCGACCTTCTTTTTAATAGCGATCAGGGGTATCAGTTGCTCGACGATATGGCAGCGGTAATTGACGATCCGGCAGACGGCCCGTCTATGGTCGATGCCGACAGGGCAATGTGGGACTATAATCCTGTAATGACGTCCGGCTATGTCAACTCCTCAAAGGCCGGCACGGGGCGATTCTACGCGGGGCACACGTCTTCATATCCCTACATTTATATTCCGGACCCAGGCGGCTTTCGCGGAATGGTTCAGCTTATGAAAGACTATATCGTTTACCGCTCGACCATCGGCGATACGGGCATGGGCGAAGCGGCGCTGGACGATATGGCCTATGACGCATCCATTCCATATACGCCGACAATTACTTATACAGGCTCGCCGGGATACCCCATCAACACGTTGACGTTCGTCTCCAGCGCTATCTCGGACCCCGAGGGTGTTCGCGGGCAGCCTGGAACGAAATGGCGTATCGCAGAGGTCGGTTCGACCGAGCAGGCCGACGACAGCGTGCTTGTGCAGGAAGAGGCCTTGTGGAAGTGCTTCAAGGGGCTGGCCGAGCCGTCCGAGACGCAGGGCGAGTGGAGAGAGCTTAATTTCCCCGAAGACTCCAACTGGGTCGAGCAAAACACGCCTATCGGTTACGGCGAGACCTTTACCGACCCCGAGCTGCTTGATATGAGAGGGAATTACTCGACGATATACCTGCGCAAAGAGTTTTATGTCACCGACGTCGGCGCGTTCGAGGAGATTACCGTAGAAGCGATGTTCGACGACGGCTTCAATATGTGGATTAACGGCGTCTATGTCGGCGGGCGCAATGTCTCGAATCCGGAGCTGCCCTGCGACGCGAGCACCGGCAGCAATATGGAAAACCGTGAATTCGGTGTGATCGGCGTTCTTGATCCGTCCGCTTACTTAGTCGCCGGAAGGAATGTCATCGCAATACAACTGCTCAACGAGTCGCTCAGTGGAAGCGAGGACTGCTTCATCGATGTTCGCTTGACGGCACAGATGGTTGAAAATCCGCAGCCGGACTATGAGAAGCCGCGCCCTCACTATGAAACCGAGCCGGTATGGGAGAATAGCAACTGGAACACTTATGTAATTTCGATCCGAATACCGGCAAGCGTTGTGGAGGCAGGCCATAGGTATCGAGTCCGGTGTAAGATGCGGGACGACACCGACCGCTGGAGCCATTGGTCCGAGCCTATCGAATTTGTAGCCGGCGAACAAGAGCCGGTCAGTATGCTTGAGCATCTTCGCATAACAGAGGTGATGTATAATCCGGCTGAGGCGGATACGTCCAAGGGCGAGCTTGACGTTGACAGCGACGAGTTCGAGTTCATCGAGTTGAAGAATACCGGCAACGACGTCAATGACGTGATCAATCTGACAGATGTCTCGTTCATAGACGGGATTGAGTTCGCTTTCGCCGGCAGCAACGTGACCAGCCTTGGGCCGAGCGAGTTTGTGCTTGTTGTCCGCAACAAGGACGCCTTCGAGTCTCGCTATAGCACGCAGTACTCGGCCTTCATAGCCGGCGAGTATCAGAGCTCCGACTCGAAGCTGTCCAACGGCGGCGAGACGGTGACGTTATTCGATGCCTGGAATGGAATTATTGCACAGTTCACATACAGTGACGGCCGCGGGTGGCCTTTGCCGGCGGACGGGACCGGTCATTCGCTGGTTCCGCTTGCATCCGCGATACCGACAGAGCCGGAAGGTTCGCTTGACTACGGCGGGAACTGGCGGCACAGCGCCTTTATGACCGGTTCGCCCGGTCAGGACGACCCGGAGATTCCCGCGTCGGTGGTGCTCAATGAGATAATGGCGCATACGGACTACAGCAATCCGGCGCACCCCGAACACGATTCGGACGACTGGATAGAGCTCTATAATAAGGGCGCAAGCACAGTCGGTCTAAGCGGGTGGTATCTCAGCGACGATAAGGATGAGCCGGCAAAATGGGCGATTCCTTCGATGAATATCAGCAGCGGCGGTCGCGTCAGCTTCAACGAGGTTGACGACTTTCACAACCCAATAACGACGGGTTTCGGCCTGGATAAGGCCGGCGAGGAGGCGCTGCTGAGCTATCTGC
>DATEBC010000229.1:0-4939 GCA_035288065.1 Sedimentisphaerales bacterium
TGGGAAAGGTCGAGCCGAAGGCGCCCGATGACTTGCCGGCGCCCAAGCTGTTTGAAGGGACGGGCCAGGCATATCTCAATACAACGCTGAAAAATGCGGCGGACGACGTGCAGGTTGTCTTTAAGTCGAGTCCGATGGGCACCCAATCGCACGGCAGCGAGGCGAACAATTCGTTCGGCCTGTGGGCTTATGGCCAGCGCTTGCTTATCCGCACGGGCAGCTACTACAACTACGGCGGGCCCCATCATAGCGGCTGGATGTGGAGCACGCGATCGGTGAATAATATCACCGTCAACGGGCAGGGGCAGGGTAAGCGAACTGCCAAGGCCCGGGGCGAGATTATCGCTTTTAAGACGACGCCGTCGATTGATATCGTTGTCGGCGAGGCGGGCGCTGCGTATGAACCGCCGTTGGAGAGGTTTACGCGGGCGATTATCTTTGTCAAGCCTGAGCTGGTGGTTGTTTACGACCGGCTTGTAGCCAAAGAGCCTTCGACCTTCGAGTACTGGCTCCACGCGGTCAATAAAATGACGGTGGAGGACCAGCACAGTATTCAGGTGCAGAACGGTGATGTGGTATGCGATGTCGATTTTCTTTCGCCGGCGGGGCTCAGTTTCAAGCAGACTGATCAGTACGATCCGAATCCTGAGCCGCAGATAACGCTGCGGGAATGGCACTTGACGGGAACTACGAGCGGAAAGAGCAGAGAAGTTGAGTTTGTGACGCTGTATCGGGCCCATCGGGTGAGCGATGCCGTGCCACGGGCGGCGAAATTGGAGAGCATAGAGGGTGGTTTTACGCTGGCGGTCGAGCTTTCGGACGGAGAGTTCACCGCGCTTCTTCCGACGGATGAGAAGGCCACATTAAAGGCGGGCGAGTTGGAGAGCAAGGGTGCGATTATGTGCGGGCTGAGGCGAGGGGGACGAATGGAGGTTCTTGGGCTTGAGGAGTAGTCGGAAAGTGTTTGCCGCGAGTGCGCGCGGAGCCCGCCCAGAGCGGGCGGGGCTAATCGGGGAGTATGTGGGCCATAGAAATCGGCGAAGGGCTTCTTGACGTTTTGGCGTGGTTCCGGTATGTTTGTGGGCTATTGGTTTTTCGCTAAACGGATTCAGAAGTTTTAGGAACGAAACGGCATGGGCACTGACACCGAGCAACTGTACCAGGCGCGGATGAAGCGGTATGTCACGGCGATGCGGAACGGCAAGCCCGACATGATTCCGATTCGTCCGTTTGTGGCGGAGTTTACGGCTAAATATGCCGGCTACACCTGCCAGGAGGTGACGCACGATTACGATAAGGCCTTTGCCGCGGCGCGGAAGTGTGCGGCGGAATTCGACTGGGATGCCGTGGTCGGAAATATGGTCTATGTCTGGACGGGGCTGACTGAGGCGATCGGGACGAGATACTACGCGGTTCCGGGGATTCACATTTCGGCTAATACCGGCTTTCAATACCTTGAGCCGTCCGAGGAAAACGCCTTTATGAAAGCCGAAGAATACGACCAGCTTATTGAGGACCCCACGGGATTTTTGTTCAACGTCTGGCTGCCTCGTATATCGAGGGACGTTAGCGCGATGGATGAACCAACCTCGATGCGGAATAACCTGTCGTTTCTCAAGGGCGGTATGGCGATGCTGAGCTATTTCAATGCCTTCGGCGCTCAGGCCGCTTTGCTGCGCTCGGAGTCGGGGACAGTCTCGGCGATATCCGGAATTCTCAAGGCCCCGCTGGATATTATTGCGGACAAGATGCGAGGGTATTTAGGTTTGGTGAACGATTTGATGGAACGACCGAAGAAGGTTATGGCGGCGTGCGAGGCTTTGATACCACATCTGACGCACGTTGCGCTTTCGGGGGCCGACCCGGATAAGAACGTTCCGATAGGATTCTGGATGCACCGCGGCTGCGTGCCTTTTGTGACAATGGAGCATTTCCACAAGTTCTACTGGCCGACGCTTAAGCCGATCATCGAAGAGATATGGTCGCACGGGCATCAGGTGCTGTTCTATGCCGAGGGCAATTGGAACGCTCATTTGGATTCTTTTGCCGAGCTTCCGGCCGGGTCGATTGTCTATCACGTCGATAAGGCGGACATCTTCGAGACGCATAAAAAGATAGGCCATAAGTTCTGCCTTAGCGGCGGCATCTCGAACACGTTGCTCAGTTTCGGAACGCCGCAAGAGGTGCGACAGTGCTGCAAAAAGGTGATCGACGGTGTTGCCCGTGACGGCGGGTATATCTTGGACGCCGAGGCAATCATGCAGGATGATACGAATGTCGAGAATATCCGCGCGATGACGGAGTTCACGCGGGAATACGGAGCTTACTAAATTGACTATTTACTATTGACTATTTACTATTTGCTTGGAGATATTCGTATGGCTGAAGAGAAGAAGATTCTTAGAAAGCCCGGGGTATGTATTCCCTGGGAAGAAAAGGTCAAAGAGCTGCCGACGATTCTTGGCGATGAAGAGATTGTCAGGAAGAAGTGGGAAGATATCGACGCGCTGGGCTATGTCTATATCTGGCAGTGTTTGCTTTCGTTTTAGGAGAAATGGTGTGCAGTGCACACCCTACGAAACTGGATTCCTGCCTGCGCAGGAATGACGATTTTTGCTATTTGCTCGGGTGGACTTTCAATGACTATGAGAATTGGTCGGCGTGGGTTCTTGAAGAGGGCTGCGGGAGCTTCGGCTGCTGCAATTGGATTTCCCTACGTCGTCAGCTCTTCGGCGCTGGGTAATGCCGCGGGCGTGGCTGCGAGTGCGAGGATTACAATGGGTTTCATCGGGGTAGGCAGCCATGGGATCGGAATGAATCTGCAGACATTTTTGGGCCAGCCGGATTGCCGGGCGGTCGCGGTCTGCGATGTCGATCCGAATAACATAAAGAAGGCCTGCGACCTGGTGAACCAGAAGTATGGCAATAATGACTGCGCTACATACAAGGACTGGCGCGAGGTGATCGCGCGGGATGATATCGACGCTGTTATGATCTCGACGCCGGACCACTGGCATGTGCCGATGTCCCTGGCGGCGCTGAGGGCGGGCAAAGATGTCGAGTGCGAAAAGCCGACCCTGACTATCCGCGAGGGGCGGATTCTCGCAGATACGGTGAAAAGCTACGGACGGATCTTTCAATGGTCAACGGAGGATAGGGCCGTTTATGAGTACCACCGGATGTGCGAGCTGGTTCGCAACGGTCGGATCGGCAAGCTGCATACCGTCCGGGTCGAATTGCCCAGCGGCCCCGACAATCCGGGCAACAGCAAACCGATGCCCGTTCCCGACGGTTTCGACTACGATATGTGGCTCGGACCTGCGCCGTGGCGGCCCTACTGCGGGCCTGGCCATCTGCCCTACCAGTGGCGGTGGATCTTTGATTACTCCGGCGGGCAATTGTCTGACTGGGGGGCGCATCTGCTGGATGGCGCCCAGTGGGGCAGCAACACCGAACATACCGGGCCTGTGGAGGTCGAGGGCAAAGGAGTATTCTGCACGGGCGGTCTCTACGATACGGCCAAACGATATGAGATTAAGTACAAGTACGCCGACGGGCTTGGGATGATCGTCAAATCGGGCAATCCGAGCCTGCGGTTCGAGGGCAGCGACGGCTGGATCGGGAATGTCGGCTGGCGGGCGCCGCTCCAGGCTGAGCCGAAGTCCATTCTCGACTCCAAGATCGGCCCGGAAGAAATTCACCTCTATACCTGCGAAGCCGGCGAGCAGCGCAACTTCCTCGATTGCGTCAAGTCACGGAAAGAATGTTATTTCCCGCCGGAAAAGGGACACAGGTGCTTCACGATTGCGCATATCGGGAATATCTCGATGCTGCTCGGACGCAAACTCCAGTGGAACCCGGATAAAGAAGAATTCGTAAATGACGAGCAGGCTAACCGGATGTTGTCGCGGTCCATGCGGAGTACCTGGCATCTTTAGGTTTTCTCGCCACGAAGGCACTGAGACACGAAGAAGAACCACAGATTTCACAGATTGGCGCAGATTGACACAGATTTAGATTATGGAAATGGTGGGCAGTGCCCACCCTACGATTTTTTTGATAGGGTTTACACTGTTTGTTTTTGAGGATAAGGCTATGAGAGTTGTAAGGATGACAATTCGGATGGTTCTGTTGGTTGTTAGCTTCTGTTGCGTGGCGGCGGGCGGTGCTGAAAGTAAGGTAAGTCTGCTTGTGAGTGACTTTTCGCAGTGGCGCGGGGATACGGCCGATTGGTTTGTTGCTGGTGATGCGATTCAAGACCCAGAGAATGAAACGCTGCTGAAAGGCAAGCCGGGCAGCGGCGTCATTATCAATGGGCCTACGGGCAAGACCCAGAACATATTGAGCAAGGCCGAGTTTGGGGATGTTCGGGTGCACGTCGAGTTCATGGCGCCCAAGGGGTCGAATTCGGGCGTCTATTTCCAGGGGCGGTACGAGATTCAGGTCTTTGACAGTTGGGCTGTGCCCGAACCGCATTACTCGGACTGCGGGGGCATCTATGAGCGCTGGGACGACAATCGCAACCCTCAAGGATTCGAGGGGTACGGTCCGCGTGTGAATGCGTCGAAGGCGCCGGGGCAGTGGCAGAGCTTCGATGTTGTCTTTCGGGCGCCTCGTTTCGATAAGAACGGCGAGAAGATCGCCAAGGCGCGGTTTGAGAAGGTGATGCACAACGGTATGCTGATTCATGCGGACGTTGAGCTGACCGGGCCGACGCGGGCGAGCGCCTGGAACGACGAGAAGCCCGCCGGGCCGATTATGCTCCAGGGCGACCACGGGCCGGTGGCGTATCGCAATATCCGGATCGAGCCTGCCGGGCCTAATCCGTTCTTTGCGATGGATACCGCCACCAAAGACGCTAACCACCAAAACGCAAAAGAGCAGGTCGAGATGGTTAAGGAGCTGGGGTATGCCGGGATCGGGCCTAATGTCGGCGGCG
>DATEBC010000230.1:0-2729 GCA_035288065.1 Sedimentisphaerales bacterium
ATCAGATAGGCAAGGCCGCCCGGCAGGCTGAGCAGAACCAGCAGGACCTGCAGGCTGCAATAGAGCTTATTCGCAGCAGCACTGAGGAATTGACTGCGCAGATCGCTTCTTTGGGTTCGGAGCATACGAATCTGCAGGCAACAATGCAGGCCGACAATGCCCGGATGAGCGATAAGATCGGCGGGATTGAACAGAAACAGCAGACCTTCGAGAGCGAGATTGATGCTTACCAGGGGCGAATTGCCGGCGAAATCAGGAACATCCTGGCTGGGACGGCTCAAGTTGCTGCCGACCTGGCGGCGGTTGCGGATGCCCATGCCAAGCTTGAAGAGACTACGCAGAACGAGAGGCAGCGGGCGGACGCAAAGGTCTCTGTGATTGAGCAGGACCTGCTCAAGCAGCGAGGGGAGATTGAAACAGTAGGCAGCAGCGTCCGAAAATTGACGGCCAGCGTGGGGACGCTGGAGGAAAATCTGGTGAAATTACAGAGCGTTCTCCAAAACGATATGCAAAATCTTGCCGATGTAATAAAAGTGGTGGGCCAGGGGCAGATAGAGTTCGAGGATAATGTCGAGAGAAGGATCGGTGAATTGGTTGGTTCCATGGGCCTTCTTGAGCAGAACCAGGCGGCATTGCGCAAGCAGGCCGATGAGATGCGAAGCAGCAATCAGGCAGTGATCAGCAATTTGGCCGTTACGCTTGAGCAACTGAAGACCCGCGTATCAAGCCTCGCGCCGACGGAGCCGTCGAGGGTGGCCAATACGGAGCTTGCGGTATCGCAGGAGGTAAAACAGCGGAATTGAGCAAAAATGCGGCGGATGCGTCAGTATATGGCTAGGCCATGTGGCTAGGCCACGGCTTAACCATCGCCGACGGCATCGTCCGCCTGGGGCGGACCCCGCTAACATGTGATTTCCAGGGAAAGGACAAGCAGCGCCGGCGCACTTGTCCTTTTTCATTGGGGCATCGCCTTGGGTTCACGTTTCGGGGTTTGCACGGTGTGTTGGAACATGGTAGAATACTAAGAGACTATCTCAAATCTGTCACCCTGAGCGAAGCTTGTCCCTTAGGGGCGAAGGGTCTGGCAACGGAAAATATGAGATTCTTCGCTGCGAATGACATTTAGGGTTTTGAGATAGTTTCTAAGGTTTTTTCAGGGGGCTGGGTCATTCATAATGAAGAAACGTTTTGATTTGGCAACCAAAAGAATGCTTTTGTTGGCGGTGTTATGCTTGTGCATAACTGTACTGGGGGCTTGCGGTCATAAGCCCGGTTTTTTGGGTCCGGGGGAATCCGGCAAGCCGCCTCGCATTCGCCTATCGTGCTATGCAAGCTCGACTGTCGGGACTACTTTCTCAGACCCGGAGCACCTGGGGATGCACTCTTATAAAAGCAGCAAGTCTGAGAAGAACGGGATAATATACACATGCCAAGGGGGCCATATTGATATTGGCCATTTGCGCAAGGGTGCCGACTGGACGGCGTTTCTTGCCGAACGAACATTTGACCAACTCGATAGGCGCAGGACCAAGTTTTCGTTCAAGCTGTACGAGCCGTCGAAGTACTTCGTGCAAGTTTCATATCCGGACAACTGGCAAGCCCTGCCGGAGCAGGACAGAGACGAGATTGCTCGGGAGGTTTCCATCAAGCTGGGGCAGTACTTCTCATTCATCGGCTGCACGTGGCATGAGATTCTGACCTGGTTCGGGTACAGGCCTTTTGCGCTGTATCCGGAATTTCCGTCGTCTTTTTCCTGGGAGGACACTTACTCTAATCTGCTCGGCGCTCACGTCGCTGCGGCGGCCCTTCGAGATACGGAGCATGAGTACGATGAAGCGATGACGCTGGCCCTTTCGCGTGAGCTTGAGATTTTGGACGCTCAACCAAGAGGGACAGCGATACGGGCTTCCGAGAAAATGCGCGGAAAATGGTTTTCCGGCGACATTCTTTTCCTTATCAATATTAAGGGGCGCAACTTGGACATAGGTCTTGGCGACGGGCTTGTAACACCCTGGATTGTCCCTTCTTTGGATGAGTGCCCCGGGGCGCCCGCCGGTGGCGGAAAAGACTACCCTGCCCCGAATCTTGATTCCCTTGGGGAGTATGGGTTTTCAGTTCGACTTGAGATCGAACCAAAAGTGGCGGAAAAACGCAAGATTTTGAAGATCGTGTACCCGGATTCCAAGAAGCGAGGCGGCAAGCGGATCGAACCAGCCGTTCACTTCCCAGCCATTATGGGTTATATCGAACACGATGCGGAAGAGAAGTTTGGCCGTGATGTTGGGCCCACGGCTTCAGATTGCCGGATAGATTCTCAGCCTAATATGCCTGGGCGGGGTCCGCCCGTGGCGGAACACAGACGTGGGTGAATCAGAGGTTGTTTCAAAGGCGGGGCGTAAGAGATGAAAGCCACTTATCGCGCTATCGCAGTAAAAGCGGCAACCACGGCGTTTTGTCTTATGATGGCGTTCGAGACAGGCTGCGGGGGCGGCGGCTTTTCGGGCGGGAGCGTCATGCGCCCTCCTCGCGGCCGCGTAGGCCGATATGCGAGCACCTCGCTGGGGACGTTATTCCTTGATCCTAACGGTGTCGGAACGCACGGATACTACAACGGATGGGCTGAGAGAAACGGGATAGTATATACCTGCAAAGCCGGGCATATCGACATTGCTCACGTTCGCAAAGCGGCGGACTGGATGGCATATACGACCGCCAACATTCTCAACCAG
>DATEBC010000231.1:0-8851 GCA_035288065.1 Sedimentisphaerales bacterium
CCAGATTCGGCTCCTTCGTGTCAACAAGCCGATGTTTCTTCATTGCCTTGCTCATCAAAAAACCTTTCTACTCTTCAATCTCGACGCCCTGCCGGCGGCACACATTGGCGACGAACTTCACTGCTGCGCCGACCGTCTCAACCGACAGCGCCGCGTCCTCATCCATCTCAATCCCGAATTCCTCTTCGAACATGGCAACCAATTCAATCGATTGGACGCTCTCAGCCCCCAGGTCGGACGTGAAATTGTGTTCATTCTTAATCTGGTCGGCATCGAGCTTCAAGACTTGTGCCGTGACGGCCTTAACTCGTTCTTCCACTGTCGCCATTGATTTGCTCCTGTATTAGCGTCGTGTCATCATTTCTTTTCGCCCCTTCGCCACCGCCTCTTGCCGCTGCGGCGCGGTAATCTCGAATATTGCCTCCCACATCGCCTCCTGGGCTTGTGTCCATCGGCCCGCCGGTGGCGGGCGTCGGCTCATCGCGGTCTTGGCCGTCTCGTAGAGCTTGCGCCGCCCGAATCCCTTTGTCACCACGCCCTCGATGAACCATGAAAAAGACGGAATATACTTGGGCAGCAGCTTGCCGGTGGCCATTATTATCGCCATCGCGCCGACATAAGAGCCGGTGTTGAGCAGCGTCCCTATCGATGTCTTGGTGTGGTCGCCTATGAGCGAGCCGACCTTTGTCGAGCCTGTGTCGATCGCGTTATGCCCATCGAGCATCACGGAGACGGTTGAATAATCATTCTTCAAATCGCTGTTGGTCGTCAGCGCCCCCAAGTTCACCCATTCGCCGACATAAGCATGACCGAGGAAACCATCGTGATACTTGTTCGAATGGCCGTGGATGATCGATTCCTCAACTTCGCCGCCGACACGGCACATAGGCCCGATGGAATTGCCCTCCCTGCATTTTGCCCCCAACAGTATGGAATCCCTGCCGATATAGCAGGGCCCTTCAATCCTGCTGAAGGGGTGAATCTGGGCGCCCTGATCGATATAGACAGGCCCATGCTCGGCATCGATCACCACCATCGGATGCACTCGCGCTCCCTGTGCTATATACACATCTTTGCTGCTTCCGAGAATGGTTTTGGGCTGGTCGATTGTTCCTTCAATTCCGCTGCGCCCGGCGGCCTCAAAATCCGCCCTGAGCTGGTCGGGATTCGCCAGGACCAGGTCCCAGGTGTATTGCCATTTTGCAAGTGCACACGGGACATTCGTCAGCTTCGCCTTGGCCGAGGCGATAAACCCGTCGATATCCCTGCAATCAAGCCTGGCGACGTCGTTTCTCGTAATCCTCGCATAGACTACGCCGCCGCCGGTCTCCACGCCGACTTCGCTCGGCCCATCGCAGGGAACATCAAAAGTCTCAGCCTTGAGCCGCCCGTCAAGGATCAGTAAATTATCGCCGCTCAACGCCGAGGAATCATTCACGGCCCCGGAAACATCCGCGCGATAGGCATCGGCCATGTAATCAGGCACAAAATAAACAACATCCTGGGCGCCGATTTTCCCAATCAACTTCTCCCTAAGCGAGCCGAATCCGCATCGAAGCTCCCACAAAGGCCGACTCAACGACAGCGGATAGAATTTGCCCCGCGCCTCTTGACATCTATCAACCAGAACCAATCGCATAAAACGCTATTCCTTTCGTCATGACCCACCCCGACAATCCGGCATTGCCGACCGGCCGGAAAAATCTCACGGCGAGCCGATCCGCCGATGGCGGACCCGACCACAAAGCTCCTTGTGAGTTCAATTGGGCCAGCCCAGCCTCGCTCGCTGTTTTGCGTCTTGAAGCTCGCGGCCAGACCAAGGCTCTGAAAACGCACGGTTTTGCCCGGGCGCGTTGCGGGATTCTACTAAGAACGGCCAGGACCGTCAACTTCAAAAAATAGGCCTTTTCCGCCGAGGGCGCATCTACGCCTTCACTCCGCTGCGCTGCGTTGAGAATGACGGGGAAAGTTTTGTTAGCGTGCCTTAGTCAAGCATGCCGTGCCCGGAGGGCCCGTGTACCGCCGGTCGATCAGTGGCGCCCCAGGGCCGCCACCCGCTGCCGGCGGGCTTCGGCTCCCTTTGAGAATCCCGTATTTCGCTGCGGATCACGCGCAATTGGTCCGGCCAATACTTGTCGCCGACCGCCATGCGTTCGATACGAGATCCGTCATAGCTATAGAGCATCTCGAAGTACTGACGCGCACGCATCGCACTATCGCCCGACCAGTCGTTCACCGCCACAACGTCAACGAGAACGGCGCCGGTATCGTAATCGACTGCTTCGGGTTCGCCAATGCCCGTTCCGCCCAAGGCGGACTCACTCGCAACAGACACGATCCCTCCGGGCGGCTTGGTTCTCTTCTTTGCCGATTCGGTCTGCACGAGATCTCCGATAACCTCGCCGCCCTTAACCTTGAAGTCCTCGCTGTACCAATATCCGAGCATAAACTTCGAGACCTGAACTGTGACCTCTTTTGCGGCCTCCTGAATACCCTTTGCAAAGAAATACAGCCGCTGCGGCACTTCGACCGACTCCGATGCATCCGAGAAGCCCGACCACAGGATCGCCTCGTTGTTGCGCGCCGCATCCTGCTGGCTCAACTGATTCTTCCCCGCAACAGGATTGAATACGCCAAGTCGAACTCTATATCGGTATTCTCCCCCAGGCTCGACACTGTCATCATGCGCCCAGAACACCAGCTCATCAAGCCCCCCAAGGGCGGCTATCCATTCGATTGAGAGTTCCTTGAGTTTTTTACGCACATCCTCAACCGTCGGCTTGTTTGGCGCCTCTCGGTTCTCTGCCTGACTTTCGGCGGAATCCGGCTCGTCTCGGTCTGTCCTACCCCTCGATGCTCGGTTGCCGTACCTGCTGCCTTGTGATTGCCCTGGGGCCAATGCGCCGCCGCTCCTGCTTGTTCGCCGGCCGGATGACGTCCGAGAGCTGTCGGAGGCCGATCCGGTCATTCCGCTAGTCCCGCTAAGACTCCTGCGACCGCCCGTTGCCGCCGCCCGGCGCACGCCCGTATCACTGCTGCTGCTGTCTTGCTCCTTTTCCTCCTCCTCCCTTGCACGCCTGCGCTGCTCCAAAGTCTCCGCCGCTCGAATCGTCTTGTACTCCTCGTACAACAACGGTGGGAACCACTCTTCGTTTGCCGAGGCAATTTGATAGGCCGCAGGCTGCAGTAGATCACTTTGGACCGCCCTGTCGCTATATTGAAGCATACGAACCGCAAGACCGCCGGGCGGAAGACTACGCGCATCCTCAATAACCGCGAACAAATCACGCCGATAGTCTATTTTTGTCCTCGGAACATCCTCCCATTCGCCCCAAACACCATTCTCGTCCCTTTTCTGCCTCTGCAGATGCACCGCCGCAAAAACCGGCTCGGCAAGACACGGATCACGCCATTCAGATTTTACTCCCGCGCCCGCAAAATTATCCTCAAAGCTTGCGTAAAGCGCCCCAATGTCATAAGCGCCCTGCACCGTAACAAGATCAAGGTCGTTCGGCTCCGAGTTTGTGCTGCTATAATCATTCTTAGCCGTTACTTCTTCGAAGGGTGTATAAGCCACCGCCCGGATGTGGCCGACCACAACCTCGCCAACCTGCCCAACATCAGGAAGATCATACCTCCTCACAATAATGCCCCCCTGAGGATTACTCTCAGGAACCGGAGGACTCATCCCAAAGTCAACACCGGTAATGGAAGAGCGCAGAAGTTCACTATACCGCGGCAAGCAAGGGTCATAGACATCCGACGCTGTCGGACGCCGATTCATTATCTCCTCCAGTTTGAGTGCTTCGTCCCGAATGTAGTCATCAATACTTCCGGGAGAGTAACTCCGCCCCTCGTATGAAACGGCATTGGGGCTGAGTATTACACGACTCACAAGAAGCCAGACACTGATTATCAAGACTACCGCCAACACTATCTTTTCGACGTGATCTTCCAGAAACCTCAATGCCTTATCCATTTCTCATTCTCCGAATATCTTCGCTCGTGCTACGCAGCGACTCGTGCTACGTAGCGACTCGTGCTACGTAGCGAACTTCGCAGAGTAGCAACTTCGCAGAGTAGCAACTGATTATCGCAAGGCGGGTCGCTGTCCGGCGGCGTCCTTGCCGCCTCCCTTTATCGCCGCCGGCTTGATCGCATCGTAAGCGCTCTTCTTAAAAACGTACTCACATACAAGTTTCAACTCGACAACCGCATCCTGACCATAACGATACAGCCCATGAAACGGCTCGAGACGGTCAACCGAATAGAACTTGCTCTGCAATATCGTTATCTGATTGTGCGCAAATGTCCGAGCCTCAGGAATCTCATCAAAAAAACCCTTGAATTTGTGCCGCTTGATGCTGCAAAGCTCCTTCATGAAAGGAAGAACCGATTTGGCGCTGATTACAACTGAAAAATTGAAATGAATCACGTCGATGTCATTGTCGCTGAAGCGGCCGGTGAAGGAATCGGTCATTGAGCCGGACATCTCCGCACCCACATAGCACGGCCGGGTAGCTCGAAGAGGGTCCGTTGCCGAATCCCGGTCGCCGCCGGACCCCGTAGAAGATCTGGAGCGAACGCGACCGGCACGCTTGAAACTAACCTCAATAAGCCGCTTGACAGGCGCCGTCAAAACACTCGTCGAGCCGGAATTCATACTTCCGATAGTCGAGACAACATCCTCGATCACCCAGTACCCAAGTTGATAATACCAGCAATCCGCAATCGCATCCTCGGGCTTGACATCGTACGTATATTCGCCCCAGAACCCATAGCCGGGTAAATCAAACGGGCTCGCATATACGGAAATTGATTTCGCCCTGCTGAGGCAAATCTCGTCAAGTATCGTTTCTTCAACCGCCCTCGACCCGGCGGAAGGCCTCCTGTAAGAACCGCTCGTAAGACGCGTAGAAACAGTAGAATACTGCCGAGGCGCCCCGCCGGGCGAAGTCGCCGATGCGCTTACCATACCCTGACTTAACTCGTCGTCCGTTGGACAGTCGTTCGCGTTGATCGCCAGCAGAAGGTCGTTAATCCCCCGGCGATAATTGTCGCCGAACATCTTGAATATCGCCGACGACTGGTCGCTCGGTTCCGGAAGTATGCCGTACCGCAATAGCGGACGCTGTGTGCTCTGAATAGAAAGAAGGGCTATCTGGTTGGCGTCGTTTTCGTACATCGCTTCCTGCTTGGCCAGCTCCTTCCACTGGTCCTTCGAGACCGCAGTGCCCTTCGCAGACTTGACCTGCCTTCCCAACCTGAGACTCTTCTGATCCACCGATTCCTTAAGATTGCTGTTCACGAGCTTGACCGGGATAAAAAGGAGTACGGCAACCAATGCTATGATAATCGAGGCCAACAGCAATGGATTACTCTTGAGAACACTCAGTCTGGACAGGATGTCCTTGATATTAACACTTGACATTTCTATTTTCATCTTCGCTCACCATATCTGATGAAGGCCGACTTCTCAGCAGTCCCTGACGTCCACGGCCAAGATGCAGCCCACTATTGCACACAAGGGCCTAATTCGTCTTGGCGTCACTTGACTGGTCTTGCCACCTGAATTTCATCTTCAACGCAAACCAATGATCGTTAACTTGAAAAACCGGCTTGCCCCGCACGAGCAAAGGCTCACCGGTCTGACGCAGCTCGGGCACCTTGCTGATAACTTCTTTCGTCATCGGATCAACAAGGACTATGTTGCTTCGCCCGCCGCTATACCCGAGCACCGTCGTGCTGAGCTGCCTGACACTTTCCTCGCCAATGCCCATGGGCATTGCTGCGGCTGCTTGGCTGTCTGTATCCACTTCGCCGACTTGAAGACTGAAGCACTCCGGGTTTGTCCTCTCGTAGAGCACAAAAGGACTGTTCACATCGGCAAGGTGCACTAATCGCGTCATAAGACCCCAGTTACTCGGCTGGTCCCCTACATTCGGAGGATCTATCAGCGTCTCGATGCTCTCGTAAGGACTGTAACCTGAAATCGTCACTATGAAGCCGGGCTTCGGCGCTTGGGCCGCTTCGGCCCTCGCGTCCGCAGCGCTCATTCTCGTGTACCCTTCCTGCGCGCCTGGCCCCGACCTGGCTCCTCGGAGCGAAACGCCCTCTTCATCAACCGGCCCCAACCTGCGACCGTCACGCTCCTGCTCCAGCACGCCGGCGTCATCGAGCAACGTGAACTCGATGTCCTCGGTGAACCGAACCGACATATCCGTCACGAAAATCTGCTTGCGTTGCTTGCGATCAATCTTAGTAACCGCCTCGACATCACCCCTGGCGAAAGCTGCGTACAGACCGGCCTGCGAGGGATTGTTCTTCGCGTTCGGCAAGGCCCCAAGAATCGTCTCATGCAAAACCGGGACTACCTCACGATGCTTGAAAAGCCCAAGCTCTTTCGCTATGGCCTCCTCGTGGCTCGAAATCCTGGCCTCTGCATCGCTCAAGCTCTGCCTGGCCTGCTTGTCGTCATTGATGATCTTTTGTATTTGGATCCGAGCCGGATTGTTCTTCGTGTGGCTTATGCCGTCAAAAAGCGCCCTGCCAAGCACTATCGCAGAAGCCGCAACGAGTATGCACGCCGCCGCGAGAAACCATCGGCCCTTGCCGGCCCACGCCATCGAACGAACCATCCTTCGAGGCAGCAGGTTGCTCTCGATCCCGGCCATTCCAAGACCCTGAAGCCCAAGACCGTAAACAACGCCAAAATCACATACATTCTCCCCGAATTTAGCCGCCGGAACACCTGAACCTATCGTAACACGTTTGAAAGAGTCAGGCCTTTCGACCGGCATCTGAAGCGTCTGCTGAAGGTACTTGAGAAGACCACGAAGCTTTGTGCCGCCTCCTATCGCCACTATCCGCACAATACGAATGTTGGGATTGGAGCTCTTGTAGAAACCAAGCGATCGCTGCACTTCCGACGCCAGATCCGTGAAAACAGGACGCATCGCCTGGAATATCTGACGTGCATACTTGCTTACCGGAGCGGTGCGTTTGAGCTTCTCGGCCTTCTCGAAATTCAAGTGGAACGTATCGGCAATCGCCTTGGTGAAAGTGTTGCCGCCCAAGACAATACACCTCTGCCACACGGCCGTTTTCGTGCAGACAACCAAATCAGTAATCTCGGCGCCGACGTTAAGAACCACCGTCGCGGCACTATCCGAATTCACCAGGTCCGGACGATCGTAAAGAATGTAGTTGTACAACGCCATCGACGCCATCTGTACGTGGCTGACCTGAATATCCTCACGGTTGAAATGTTCCAGTGCGCCCTGGACAACGTCGTTTTTAATCGCGAATATCCCGACTTTCAACTCCGAGCTATTATCATCGCTCATCCGCTGCCAGTCCCACTGAACGTCGCTGATGTCGAATGGAATCTGCTGCACAGCCTCAAACCTGACAATCTCAGGAATGCGCCTGGGCTCCACCGGGGGAAGAGTTACAAACCGCGAAAAGCTGTTTTGGCTCGGAACAGATACCGCAACGCCGTCAGCGCCCAAATTGTGCTTGTTCACGAACTGACGAAGACTGAACGCAACCAGCTCCTCCTTCTCGGCATCCGTCATGCCCCCGCCCGACAATATTTTGCCATGTCGGATATTATCGAAACCGACGACTTCCAGCGCACCGCGCTCCGTGCTCAAACGTAACGCCTTCAAAGAGCAGTTGCCAATGTCAATCGCCCAAACACTTTCGCTTGCCGTGGCCATTCCAATACTCCCGTCTATGGTCCATACAACGCTCAATTAGCCTTGTCAAGGCCATTCAACAAGTATAAATTATATCACATCATGCGCACTTTTTCCATACTTACACTTGGTTGCAAGGTCAACCAGTACGAAAGCCAGCAGATTCGAGAGATGCTCGCACAGTTCAGCCTGCAACAGGTCGAACCGACCCGAAAACCCGACCTGGTCGTCGTAAACACCTGCTGCGTAACTAACACAGCATCGTCCAAGAGCAGACGGTGCATCCGAAGGTCCAAAAAGCTCAGCCCCGATGCCGTAATCGTCGCTTGCGGCTGCCTAACCACTGTACAAATCGGCGAATTGCCCCCAGTTACTCAAAACGTTCACTATGCCCGGAGCCAAAAACAACTGGCTGCGGCACTTAGTCGCATAGTCAGCGGCGACGCAACCACATCTCAGGGGGCAAATCATCAAACCTGCCCATACAGTGCTATTAGACCACAAACCAGCCGGAAAATCAAGCCCAAAAACGCAGGCGAGGCCAATCCGAATGCGTTTTCCATATCTTCGTTGTTAATGAACACGCAAAAAAAGCAAAGACTACCAGCACCGATAACGATACCAGCCAATCCCACTCCCGCCGCACCAAGCCTGCCAATGCTGT
Source organism: Sedimentisphaerales bacterium (assembly GCA_035288065.1). Taxonomy (GTDB): domain Bacteria; phylum Planctomycetota; class Phycisphaerae; order Sedimentisphaerales; family Anaerobacaceae; genus JAFGCD01. The sequence goes on from DATEBC010000231.1 coordinate 8,365, forward strand.
CCTCGTTCGAGGGCCATACCAGGGCCTTTCTCAAGGTTCAGGATGGCTGCGATGGCTGTTGCAGCTATTGTATAGTACCGAAAACACGCCCGATTGTTCGCAGCAAGCCCCCCGAAACGGCTATTGCCGAGGCCCAGGCCCTTGTCCACGCCGGTCACAAAGAGATTGTCGTTACGGGGATATTCCTTGGGGCTTACGGCATGGGCACCGTTCAAAGGCGGAATTGGCCCGAAACCCGCAACGACAATTTGGCTGATTTGATCGAGCAGTTTGCCCAAATCCCAAGTCTGGCAAGAATAAGGCTGAGTTCGCTTGAGCCGGGCGATGTAACGCCGAGGCTGTTGGATGTGTTCCGCAATCACCGTAACATTATGCCGCACCTACACTTATCTCTGCAGTCGGGCTCCGATGCCGTGCTGAAAAGGATGTGTCGGCAATATGACGCTGAGTCATTCCGCCGAGTCGTAGAGACCGTCAAGGCCCAATT
>DATEBC010000232.1:0-4271 GCA_035288065.1 Sedimentisphaerales bacterium
CCCTGATCTCCTGATTTCCCGATACCCTAACGCTCGTCCCGTCATCTGCTCTCCAGCCAATGCAGCGTCATGATATGCACATCTCGAAAGTCAATAACGCAGTCGCCGTTCAGATCGCCGGCGACGATCGTCTCGCACGGCGGCTTGTCGAAGTAGGACTTGCTCGCCTGGTCCGTGCCGCCATAAGCCCCCATATTGACTATCCCGCCGTTCGGGAACGGCTCAAATCCGATGGGAGTCATCAGACCTCCCGCATCAATACAAAGGCTCGTCACTTCGTCAATCGTCCATCCTCCCTCGTTCGCATCCCATCGCCCGCCCTGGGATTTCAAGTGATAATCACCCGCTGCCCAGGAATCGTCGTTGGGGTCCCCCGGCGTTCCATTCGGGTCCCAATACCCAGGATCGGCAAAACAGGGATCGTCGTCTATGCTGCCAATGTCCAAGTCGAGCCAGGACCCTGTTTCTACGTGCGCTTGGTCCGAACCGCCGGCTACGTCGCAGTAGCAAGCCACCAATGTTGACCCATCCCGCAGCGATATTTCCGGCCCGCTCAGTGCCGTGTTTCCCCACAATATGTTATTTGTAATCGACGCAAATGAGTTCCATCGACAAGATACCCCGCCGCCTGCATCCACCGCTCGATTGCCGCTTATTGTGTTGTTGTTCATCGTTACGTACAAGGAATCTCTGCACCAGAATCCGCCGCCGTCCTCAGCCTTATTGCCGGTTATGATGTTGTTCTCGATCTGGGTCCAGAAGTTTTGGATATATATCCCGCCCCCGCTGTCATCGGCCACATTGCCCATGATGGTATTGCCGTTAATGGTCAATGGGATGGCCGGGAATTGGCTGCTTCTGCAATGGATGCCGCCCCCGTCCTTCTTTGCAGTATTGTCTTTGATCAAATTGCCGCTGATTGTGGGAAGATAGTAGGGTTGTTCCGAATAGAAGCATATCCCTCCGCCGTCCTGGCCTGCTGCATTGCCCTTGATCGTATTGCTCCCGATCGTCGGGTATGAGTAGCCGGCAATGTAGATTCCGCCGCCCATCACGGCGGAATTGGCCTTGATCGTGCAATTGGAAATTGTCGCCATGCCGTCACAGCACAGCCCGCCGCCGCTGGTGTAATACGGAAGATCCGGATCATAGGGGCCGGGAGCGTTGGCATTGCCCCCTGTGATGGTAAAACCATCAAGGAGTGCGGCTTCGCCGCCGCCGCAGTACACGACCGTATAGTTGTTCTCGCTTCGGGTCGGCTCCGTCAGCAGGTTACAGACGTCGGCGACTTCCACGTCATCGCCATTCAAGTCGCCGCTCAGGATCGTTTCGTACAGCGTAATATCTCGCGCATTGGGGTCCGGCTCGCCGAACCCGGCATACCCGCCCTTGATAGCGACATCGTCAGGAATCACGAACGAAGCTGTCCGGTCGCTGGAGAATGGCTCCGCCGGCGTATAGACCCCTTGCGCGACCCGGATCTCCTCGGCACCGTCTGCGCCCAGCGCATCCTGCAGGTCAGTAAACGCATCCGTCCAGTTCAGCCCGTTATTCGCCCCCTCCGCATCTGCATCGACGTAAATGATCTTCCCCCAAGCAGTCCCGCTGATAGCCAGCACTACAAGAAGAACGGCGGTTTTCCCCCATAAGCTTGAACGCTCAGTCCTACACGTCATTTTATCTCCTCTATCTGCGTGCTAATGATTTCTGCAGTTTTGCAGAAGCCTTTGTGTGCTATGCCGGCGAAGCGATTCTCAGACCGCCCAAGAGGCCCACAGTTACGCCAAACGTTCAATTCGCCCATAAAATGCCGGCAACATTATAGCATAATTCGCCACAGCCGTCTATCGCGGCAACTACGGAATTTGGTGCGTTAATTTCACATACCCTGTTTCCCCCAGGCGACACAACCTGTACGCTCAGGGTAAACTTGCTTCGCCCCTCGCAATGACAGCCCCGGAATCACGTTTGCAGGATTATGATCCTAAAAAAGGGGGCCGTGAGCGTGAAGCTCACGACCCCAGTTAAGCAAACTCCTTTTTGCATTCACCCTACTTCAATTGTTATCTAACAGGCGGATACTGCCGAGACTGCTTCTCTTTCGCTCCTCATCCACCCAGGCCCCCATTAGTTAGTGAAGATTATACAACAACCTGTACGCCTTCGGGATAACTCAATTCATCAATACCCGGTCTTCATCTTCTTCATTCTTTCCTCCGCATCCAATTACCAGCGGAAGTTTAGGACAGATTATATTACTGCTTAATCCCGGCTGTCAAGCAAATTCTCGCGGGAATAACAAATTCTTTCGACCCTCAAACGAGGTGCTACTTATGAGGTAGTCGCTTGAGCGGAAGTCGAGTAAGCGAATGTCGTCCGCCAGGGGCGACGGCGCTAGGGGTGATAACCCGGGCAAGCCTGGATGCGGCCTTCTCGGCTTCAGGGGGCCGAGAAGGCGGCGTGATGTAAATTGCTAATGGGACGTCAGTTAAATACCGAAATATACTTAATGCTGCTTGCCTGGCCAATGCAAGCACTGCTAACAGAATCTGTTACAAGGAGTAGTGTTCCATGAGCGATTATTCAGTAAGTCCCACGGGGCAGAAATATGCTATTCCAACAGAAGATGAGTATGCCGCGGAACTTGAGCGTATCGAGTCGCTCGTGGCCGTGGCTCGCTGCGAGGGTAAGGAAATCGTTGTAGTGATGGGGGTAGGCTTTGTCGGTGCGGTCATGGCTACGATAGTCGCCGACACCGTTGACAAGCAATCAGGCCGACCGAGCAAGTTTGTAATAGGCTGCCAGCGGCCGAGTTCTCGAAGCTACTGGAAGATTCCGATGCTCAATCAAGGTATCTCGCCCGTTAAGGCCGAAGACCCCGAAGTTGAGCCGATGATTCGGCGGTGCGTCCTGGAGAAGAAGACGCTGGTGGCGACTTATAATAGCGATTGCCTCAAGTTCGCCGACTGCGTTGTGGTCGATGTGCAGTGCGATTATTTGAAAAAGGACCTCGGCAATATGCGGACCGGGAAAGTGGAGATGGGCGCCCTCGAGGCGACCATCAAGACGATTGCCGAAAAAGTGCCGCCCGATTGTCTGACGTTGATTGAGACGACGGTTGCGCCCGGGACTACGGAGTTCGTCGCTTGGCCTATTATGAAAAAGGCTTTCGCCAAGCGAGGTATCGATTCGCAGCCGCTACTGGCGCACAGCTTCGAGCGTGTAATGCCCGGCAGACATTACGTCTCCTCCATACGGGATTTCTGGCGCGTCTGTTCGGGGTGCAACGCCGATGCCAGACAGAGAGTGGAGAAGTTTCTGCACGAAGTGCTCAATACGGAGGAATTTCCGCTTACAGTGATGGATCGTCCGATAGAGTCGGAGACCACGAAGATCGTGGAGAATTCCTTCCGTGCGACGACATTAGCTTTTCTCGATGAATGGAGCTTGTTCGCCGAGCGCAACGGCGTTGACCTGATTAAGGTGGTTAACGCAATCAAGGTTCGGCCGACGCACAGCAATATGATATTTCCCGGTCCCGGCATCGGCGGCTACTGCCTGCCTAAGGACGGAGGGCTGGGGTATTGGGCCTATAAGCATATTCTCGGTTTCGAGGATGACATATTCAAAATAACCACTACCGCAATCGACGTGAACGACACTCGCAGCCTTCATGTGGCGACGTTGACGCGCGACGCCTTGAGGAATATGGGCCGCCAGATAGCAGGCGCCGTGGTGCTGCTGTGCGGGGCGAGCTACCGCCAGGACGTCGGCGATACGCGCTACAGCGGCTCGGAGGTCGTCGTGCGAAAGCTCACCGAGATGGGCGCCGAGATGCGGGTCCACGACCCATATCTCGAGCACTGGTACGAGCTGGAGAAACAAGATGACTATCCGGCCCCCGGCCACTCGCTGTCGCGCTTCTTCCGCAATCAGGACGGCCTGGTCAATATTCGCGTCCGGGACAATCTTCCTGCCTCGCTGGCCGGTGCCGAGGCCCTAATACTGGCCGTCCCCCACACACCCTATCTTGCTCTCGAACCGCAGAAAATCGTTGACTGGGCAGGCAAACCGTTGGCCGTTATCGATTGCTTTGGCATATTGGACGACGACAGGATTCGACGATACTTCGAGTTGGGCTGTGAGGTGAAAGCCCTCGGCAGAGGACACATACAGAGGATTAAAGAAGAGGTCAGGAAAGGAAAATAGGATACTGGGAGGGAGGATTGCAATCCTCTCTCTTGTGGCCTGGCGGACGCCGCCGCGGGCCT
>DATEBC010000233.1:0-6010 GCA_035288065.1 Sedimentisphaerales bacterium
CCGAAAACAGGGCCTCCAAGCCTCACGGGGTGGGTCTTTCTTTGTTCGCCCGATAATGTTAGCGCCGAGGCGGCGACCAGGGTGGTTGCCCCAAGAAGTGATTTTTTTAGGAGGTCGCGTCTTGCTATTGAATTGTCCGGCCTTGGCATTGTTTGGTTTCCTTTCCTATTATGAAGTAATCTCGAGACTACTGTCATAAGCAGTGATGGCAAAGAGATTTGTTAATGATAGCCGATAGAATCGATAAGTTCACGACAAATCCGGTTTTGAGTCGCAGGGCCGGGGCAATTGTACAGAGTTGGGGTTGCTTGTGCGCTTTATGTTGCTATAATAATGGTCAGTATGTTGTGTTTGGTTGAGAATCCGCTGCCTGCGAGCAGGCGCGGGACGTTATTAGATCAAGGGAAAAGGTGAAATTCGAGGTATTCAAGAACGGCGGGCTTGTTGAGAAGTTCACACCGTGCGGCGCGTACGTCTTCGGGACGGACGGCATTAGTATCCGGCGCACTACGATTGATTTTGAGAAAGGCGTCATCCAGTGTGTTAAGCCGAATCTGGAGACTGCGGGCTTGGCGTTGTTGTGGCCGATTGAGGGCTTTGGGAAGATTCTTCTTCCTACGACGTGCCTTCCCGACAGGGAGCGGGCGTATAACCTCAACGTGGAGATAACTCGTGCGAAACTGATGCAGATGGTTGATAAGCGTGAGGACTGGGCCTTTCTGCCGAGCACAAAGCGGTTTGACCAGGATTCGAAGGAGGCCCAGAGTCTGTTCATTCAGGCTATTCAGAACATATCGAACCCGCTTTTGGCGTCGAGGCTGGCGGATGAATCGCTGAGAAAAGCGATAGCTTTGGCGGAAGATTTGGCGAAAGGCCAGGCGGAATCGCTCTTTGCAAGCAGGGTCGGCAATCATGGTTTCGGTCGAGGCTGCTTGGGCTGCCAAATTGATCCGCAGCAGGTTGACAATTCCAAGTATATTGAAAGCCTGCTTGATCTATTTGGATCGGTGACGATACCGATCAACTGGGCTGAGATGGAGCCTAAGAGGGGCGGGTATGACTTCACGAGGACGGACGCTTGCATCAACACCCTGGCCAAGAGGAAAGTGTCGATCAGCGCGGGCCCTTTGCTGTGTTTCTCGAGAGGGAATCTTCCGAAATGGCTTCTGACGAGCGGGGCCAATTTCGAGAAGATTCGGGAAGTTGCATATCAGTTTATCACGGCAGTGGTGGCTCGTTACGGCGCTTTCGTTCGGACGTGGAATGTTGTCAGCGGGTTGAATGTCTATAATCATTTCGCCTTCAGGTTCGAGGAAATACTTGAGATGACGCGTGCGGCGACGATGGCCGTCAAGCAGGGCAGCGAGCGGGCATTGAAGATTATCGAGATCAGCAATCCCTGGGGGGAATACTATGCCACGGCGCCGAACAGTATTCCGCCTTTGGTCTATATGGATATGGTTGTTCAGAGCGGCGTGAGCTTTGACGGGTTTGGGCTGCAGATTCGGTTCGGGCGCAACCAAACCGGCATGCATGTGCGTGACATGATGCAGATATCGGCGTTGCTGGATTATTTTGGGCCCATATCGAAGCCGTTGTATATGACGAATGTTGCGGTTCCGAGCCGAAACGGGCCTGGTTCCCACCACGGTGATGCGGCCGGTGTATGGCACGACAAATGGGACCAACGGCGACAAAGCGAGTGGATAGACCAGTTCTATAAGATAGCTTTGAGCAAGCCGTTTGTTGATTCAGTAACGTATTCGAGCCTTACGGACCGAAAGAACAGCACGATCACCGACAGCGGGCTGTTGACGTCGCAGCTTGAGCCGAAAGAATCGTTTGTTACGTTGAAGAAATTGCGTGATGCTGTTTTTGTCCATTAAGTAAGGCATATTCAGGGCGAGGGCGGGTTCGTCGGGCAATATGGCTGTCGATCATTCAAGGCTGTTAATTCGGGGCGACAGCGAGACGATTCAATCGCTTGGGTTTGTGATAAGTATATGGTTTTGTGCGGTTCTTTGTGCGTTTTTCCTTGCCGGTTTTTCGGGCGGCAGTCCCGTCGTCGGGCTTGCATTGGATGATCGGGTCAATCCGAACGATGCACCGATGGCAAGTCTCGTCAGGCTGCCCGGCATAGGCGTCTCCAGGGCCGCGGCGATAGTGGCGTATAGGGACAGCTTCAGGCAGGATGATGCCCGGGGCATGGCGTTTGGCGATTGCAACGATCTGCAAAAGGTCAAGGGTATAGGTCCCAAGACGGCCGAGAGTCTCTGCGAATGGCTGAAGTTCGATTGATGCGTAATAGTATTATTTGCTCTTTCTCGGCCCCGGCGGCATGTGGTCTTTCAGGTAGCGTGTCAGCATCTCGTAGAGGTGGCGCATCGTGCCCTCGCCTTCGCTTATACTGTGGGTGCGGTTGGGATACGCCATCATTGAAAAGTATCTATTGTGCTTGACCAATTCGTTGATGAGGGCGGCGCAGCTTTGGTAGTGGCAATTATCGTCGCCGGTGCCGTGAACGATGAGCAGATTGCCTTCGAGCCGATGGGCAAAGGTTATCGGCGAGCCGTTCTTGAATCCTTCCTCATTGTCGTCGGGCAGTCCCATATACCGTTCCTGGTAAATCGTATCGTAGAACCGCTGATCGCTAATAAACGCAATTGCTATTGCCGTATGATACAGATGCGGGTATCTGAAGATTGCATTTAGACTCATAGACCCTCCGCCGCTCCAGCCCCATATCGCTATTCTGCCGGCATCGACATACGGGCGGGTCTTGACAATAGCCCGTACCGCGGCGGCCTGGTCCGCCGAGGCAAGAATTCCGATCCGGCGATAAACGCACTTTCGCCACTGCCTGCCTCGCGGCGCCGGCGTGCCGCGATTGTCCACGCTCATAACGACATATCCCTGCTGGGCGAGCATTTTGTGCCACAAGTATTTCTGTCCGCCCCACTTATCGAGGACCGTCTGGCCCGCCGGCTCGCCATAGACATAAAAGAGCAGTGGATATTTCTTTTCGGGATCGAAATCCGGCGGCTTGATGCACCATCCGTCCAGCAGTACGCCTTCGCCTATATCGACGCGGAAAAATTCATCGCTGCCACTCTCAATCTTGTCCAGCTTCTCCCGCAAATCCAAGTTTTCAACAAGCGTCCTGACGCTTTGGTGCTCCGGGAGACGAATCAACTCTATGGTCGGCGGGACTCCGAACGAAGAATAAGTATGAAAAGCCCATTTCGAATCATCGCAGACCTGGTAGCTATGCGTTCCGTCCTGTCCGCTCGGCGTCACACGCTCAACCTTTCCGCTGCCGTCGAGGGGTGAGCGGTATAGGTAGCGCTGCGTTGGATTTTCGGGCGAGGCGATATAATAGACCCAGCCGTCGTCCTCATCGACGCTCTGGACGTTTATCACGTCGAATTGGCCCGGCGTCAGACAAGTCAGCCTGCTTCCAAGTTCGCAGACTAAATAAAGACGCCGCCACCCGTCGCGTTCGCTCAGCCAAATAAAGCTGCGGGCCTCTTCGAGCCATTTCAGGTCGTCGGCGACGTCCAGCCAGGCCTCGTCGCGCTCGATAAGAATTTTGTGCATCCGGCCCGTTCGGGCATCGCCCAGCGTCACCTCATTGGTGTTCTGCAGGCGATTGAGTCGCTGAAAGACAATCGTCTTGGAATCGTCCAGCCATTGCATCGTGGGGATATAGTGGTCTCTCGGGTCGCCGGCAGGCTCGAACCATCGCGTCCTGCCGCCGCCGGAGCTTATCACCCCGATTCGACATGCGGGATTGGTTTGGCCGACCTTGGGATACTGAAAGCTCGTGATCTTGGGATACAGCGAATCCGTGTAGTTGATCAGGTGAAACTCGCCTACGCCCTCAGTGTCGAACTGCCAATACGCGATGTATCTGCCGTCCGGGCTCCAGCGGAATCCGTCCCGCAGACTGAACTCCTCCTCATAGACCCAATCGGATGTGCCGTTGATGATGTTGCCGCCGCCGCCTTTGGTCAATTGTCTGATCCGCCCCGCCGTAGGCGGGTCGAGGTCCTCAACGTAGATATTCATCCGGCGCACGTAAGCTACTCGGTCCCCGTCCGGCGAGAACTTCGCAAACATCAGTGTTGACGGCTCAGCGTCTCCGCCGAGCTTTCGCAGCTCGGACGTTTCCGAATTCAGCACCCAGTAATCGCCCCGCGTATTGGTTCGCCATACCCGCTGGGTATTCGTGAATACAAGCAGCTTTCTGCCGTCGTTGGACCAGGAATAATCTTCAATTTCCAGCGGCTGGGATTGGCCTTGCGGAATCAGTCGAGCTGAGGCGACGAAAATCTTCCGCTCGCTCGTTTCTGGATCGTAGCGCACAATATCCTTACCATCTTCCCGGTCCGGCGAGTCCTCCAATGTCGTATAGCCGGACCCATAGTCCATCCACTTGGCCGGGCCGAAGTCCTCCGTCTCGTACTCCTCATCCGTGAATATCCGCCCCAGCGTCAGCACCGCCGGATCTGCTTGCCCCTCAGCCGCCGCCCCATGGCAAGCCGACGACAGGACAACCACAATCAGAAAAACAGAACAGCGTGCCGCTGCTCTCCTGCCAAATTCATAAATCATACTCTTTTCCATTTCCAAGGTCTTCAATACCCGGTATCTAATCAGGCAGGAGGAAAATGCCATAACACCGGAAGGACTCCGTGAACATGAAGCACTTCCAGCAGTTGCTTGTCAGGATCGCTTGACGTCCGGCTTTTCCGACTCTTTGCCGAGATCGTCTATATCCTCGACTTTCATGTGTCGCACGTCCTCGCCCTCGACCATGTATATGACATCTTCAGCGATGTTGACGGCATGGTCGGCAATCCTCTCGAGGGCCTGGGCCGCAAGCATCAGCCCAAGTATAAAACCGATGTCCGAAGGACAAGACAGCATGTGGGTAAAAAGGACCCGGAATGTTTGATCCGTTATTCGATCGACCTCTTCGTCGGCATTTATGACCGCTATTGCCTCGTGGACGGACCTATTGATAAACGCGTTGAGCGCATTATGGAGCATCTGCTCCGTAACGCCGGCGACGTGCGTGAAGTCGATGATATCCTGGGTTCGTTTTACCTGAAGGAAGTTCTCGACAAAGTGTCCAATATCGACCACCTTATCGCCGATGCGCTCGATCTCGGCGTTGATGCGGGCCACCATAAGGAGGAGCCGCAGGTCCCCGGCCACGGGGGTATAGACGCCGATGAGCCTTATTGTTTCTTCATCAATTTCGCGTTGTATGCGATCCAGCGACTTTTCGTTCTCATACATCTTGCCGAGGAGCTCCTCGGCCCGGTCTATGAGGACCGAGTTAATACTCTGGATCATCTGCTCGGCGATGGCGGCCATGTGCAGAAGCTTCTGTTTCAGCTTTCCGAGGTCTGAATAAAATCGTACAGGCATTGTATTCTCCACAGTTCAAATGTTAGCCATATCGGCCTTCAATGTATTCTTCGGTTCTTTTGTCTTTTGGGTTCAGGAATACGCTCGATGTCTCTCCGTGCTCGATCAACTCCCCGTTGAGCATATATATGCATTCATCGCTGATTCGTCGCGCCTGGGCCATATTATGTGTTACGATGACAATCGTATAGCGGCCTCGCAGACTCAAGAGCAGCTCTTCGACGGCCTCTGTGCCGGCGGCATCCAAAGCAGAGCACGGCTCGTCCATCAGCAGCAATTCGGGCTTGAGGGGAAGCAGCCGGGCGATGCAGAGCTTCTGCTGCTGCTCAAGCTGCAGACCCGTGCCCTTTCCGTGCAACTGGTCTTTGACGGAATCCAAGAGAAAAACCTCTTCCAGCGCCTTTTCAACAGCGGCGTCTATATCATCTTTGTAGAGACTCCGCCCGGGTGAGTGCACCCTCAGCCCGAAAGCCACATTATCGTAGATGGACAGAGGCAGCGGATTCGGACGTTGAAACACCATCCCGACTCTTTTTCTCAACTCAACCACCGAGACCTCAGGGTCATAAATGTT
>DATEBC010000234.1:0-3160 GCA_035288065.1 Sedimentisphaerales bacterium
GGCGAGCGGTGCTCGGATACGAGCCTCGGCGCGACAGTCCCGATGAGGACCTCGTCGACCCGCACGATCGCGGGCCTGCGTTCTGGTTCGAGCAGATGAACGAGCCACGAGGCGACGACGGCGGCGCGATCCACGTCGCGATCTGGGTGCCGTACGAGCAGGCGGAGGCCCGCATCGCGGCGGCGCTCGCCGCGGGTGGCCGGATGGTACGCGACGAGTTCGCCCCCTCATGGTGGACGCTGGCCGACGCAGCGGGAAACGAGGCTGACATCGCCACCACGAAGGGCCGCGACTGAGCGGCTGCACTGGCATAAGCCTGAGGCCTGATCGCACCGGCTGACGGCTGTACATCCCTGCCGACTTCTCCAAAATCAAAGGCTAGGAACAAATCAAGCGCTCAGCTACGGTCAGGTGAACGCCGGAAGGAGCTCTTGTGGAAGCCCGTCAGGTCTGTTCCGAGGGGGAATAGGCTATAATTGCCTTCGATGCCCCAGGCAAACTTACCAGACCCTATTTTCATCGCCCGACCGGCCGGCCTGGATCGTAGCCCGGATCGATTCGAGCGAGCGAACCAACGGCGCCCAAAGTCAGGCCAGATCTTCGGCCTGGCTCGCCCCTACTGCCCGACCATGCCCAGGTGGGCTAGGTTGCCGGTCTCATCGTGAGACGGCTCAGTCGAGTTTGAACAGTTGGGGGAGCTTAGCAAGCAAGGGGAAATTTCCCGTGGCCATAAATTTCCTCTGCATCATCGCCTCAGACCACGGAATTTTGCCGCTTTGAATGTCGCGCCACACGTCGGCGTCCACGCGAATCGTCAGGCGGGCATAATCCAGCGAGCCGGTATGCAGGGTGCATTTGCCATTTTCTATGTGCAGATAGTATTCCCCCTTCTCCGAGCCGCTGAATACGAAGAGGATATCGGCGTTTAATCCCCGTGCGTTCTCGGCGTTCAAGGTTTTGGAGAGCTCGATCAACAACTCTTTACAAGAGGTGAGCTCGGTCATGCAGCCTCCTTAAGGGTAGTATATTTCAAATGATTTTATACATCCTCGCCGAAGTTGCTCTCGACCAGCGCTCTCAACGCCTGCAAGGCTTCTGCGCTGCGCTCACCGTCCGCCTGGACGCGAATGCGATGACCCTGCGAGACACCCAGGCTGAGCACGCTGATGATGCCCTTGGCATTGACGGGCTGCTTGGGATTGGTCAAATTGGAGATCGTAATTTTGCACGGGAATGAGCTGGCAAGCTGGACGAACCTGGCGGCCGGGCGCGCATGCAGACCGACCGGATGAGTCACGACGATATCGAAACCGTTGACCGTCTCTGGGGCGGCCTGAGGCTGCGCTTCAGAAGGGGCGCTCACTTCTTCGAGATTCAAATTTGCCTTGAGGATATTCAACGCCTCAGCGGGCGTCTGGCTGTCTATCAGGGATTGTAACAAGGCAGACTGCTGGCAAAAATCGATCAAGCGCCGCAAAACTTTTACCTGCTCCTGAGGAACGATGACGGAAAGCAGGAATACCAGACGCACATTCACGTTTTGGGTTGGGTCGCCCATCATGCGGAATTCAACCGGCTGCGCGAGGATGCCAAGGGAAATACCAGGCTTAAGGCAGTGCTCGATATCGGTATGAGGCAGGCCGACCGGCGTCTCGGTGGGCAAGCCGGTTGGAAAGGCCGCCTCACGTTTCAGCACGGCTTTGGTAAAAGAGCTTTTTACATAGCCGTGCGAGATCATCTTGTCCGCCAGGAGGCGAATGGCCTCTTCGGCGGTGGCGACGTCCAATCCGACCAGGATGAGCTCTTTGTCCAGAAACAGGGGGCCGGAATTCTCCATTGCAGGAAGCTTCAGCCGACCAGTTTGCTCATCAGAGCGCAATAAGCCGAAATTTCAACCCGGTCCAGGGCGTCGTAGCCAGACTCGAGGTCCTTGGCAAACACGAACACCCCGTGGCGCGGGGCGAGCACGATAGCAGCCTGCTTCCTTACCCTCTCCAGTTGCGGCTCGATGGCTGCGCAGATATGGTCTGCCAGATCCTGGGTGTGGGCAGGCGCATCGGGCACGTAGCCGATCTGCATGCCGAATTTATCGGTCGAATAGAGCATGGAAGGGATGGGCTTTTCGACGGAACAAAATACCAGCGCATTGCGGGCATGCCCGTGAACGACTGCGGCGCCATGGGGGTAAAACTTGTTGAGCAAGTCCCTGTGCACGCGTATCTCGCGAGAGACCTCGCCATCGCCGTCCAGCTTGTTCGCCTGCAAGTCGAGCACCAGCACGTTTTCGGGTTTCAAGTCCCAATGGAATTTACTTCCAGCATAGCGCGGCGTCATCAAGATGACATCGTCCATGCGAACGCTGATATTTCCCCCTGCTGCGTCCGTGAGCAAGCGCGCGTACATCAGGGCGCCAATCTCAGCTATCTTCTTTCGCATCTCGAGTATATCAGCGGACATCTCAGTTCTCCACGACAAGTGATCTGAGAAACAATATAGATGGTTCGGAAACTCAATTCAGCCCATATGCAGCCCTGTCATTCTGAGAAACGGAGGTGCTGGAAGCTCTTATCCAGCACCGGAGTGACGAAGAATCTCGCTAATCTGACTAAGAACGGGTCTTCGCCGCCGGGACGATCACCGACTCCTCTTAAGAAACTGTCACTGCGAGCGGTCGCTTCGCTCAGTGTAAACTCCGTGAAGCAGTCTCCTGGCATGGAGGGAGATTGCCACGTCACTTCGCTCCTCGCAATGACAGTTTCCTCCAGAAGGAAATGCGCGCAGCGATGTGGAGATACTCAGAATGACAGATCAGAAGGGCGTTCCCCGGAGTGACCATCTTACCAAGGGAGTTACCGAACAGTCTCATTATAATCTTATCTGCCGAATGGTCACCCGGGAAACCGATTGCCGCACCAGGTGGGGGTCAATAAATACGGCGCCAATCACCTGAGTGTTCGCCGCCCCACAGGCGACGCCCTTTCGAATAATTTCTTCGAGGCTGGCATTCTCAAAGTCGAGACATGTCGCCCTGAAGCGCCGCTCATTGGCGCCGAAGGGTCTCGATCCCGGCTCGTTTGAGATGCTTCGCTCCGCTCAGCATGACAAAATTGAGTTTGCCCACACGCTATAGGTTCAGGAAAAGGCGCAGGACCGGCGCTTC
>DATEBC010000235.1:0-10712 GCA_035288065.1 Sedimentisphaerales bacterium
AGGTGCGACCCCAACAGCGTGCTGACCGTTGCCGACTGCAATTTCGCACAGAATGTTGCCGGATTGGGCGCCGGTTTATATGCCGATGTCAACAGCATAATGGCCGTAACCGACTCTGTGTTCTTGGAGAACCTGGCCGACGGCGGCCTGGGCGGCGCCATGCTCTGGGCCGGCCAGATGGAAATCTCTGACTGCACCGTTTCGCACAATACCGCCGGCCTCGGAGGCGGCCTCTTTGCCGTTAATTCCAAAAAGACGACAATTACGCGCAGCTTGCTCACAGCCAACCGAGCTGGGGCGTCGATTGGCGACCCGAATGTGGCGCCTGATCCGAATGATCCCAACACGATCATAATCATCGATGTTAATATACCCCTCACGATAGGGCAGGGCGGAGGCATGTTTGCCTTCAGCACCCCGATGACGATTCGGGACACCATTATGTCGTACAACTTCTCCGATTCATCGGGAGGCGCTTTGTACATTGCGGGCAATATGAGCGATGCGAATATTACCAACTGCCTGATAATCAGCAATGCGGCCGGCAGAGACGGAGGCGGCATCTCGGCGAACTGGTATGCCCGGCCCTATATAGCCAACTGCACGGTTTCCGGCAACGCCGCAGCCGGCGCGTCCGGCGAGCCGGGCAGAACGGGCCTCGGCGGAGGCATGTACGTCTCCTACCACGCCGACTGCGAGGTTACCGACAGTATCTTCTGGAACAACTATTCGCTCAAGGGCCATGAAATGTATGTCGGCACCGGGTTCGAGCACGATCCGAGGTCCAGCAGGCTCGTCGTTTTGTACAGTGATATTAAGGACGGATTAGATGACGTCTTTGTGGACGACGGCTGCACCCTGATATGGGGTCTCGAGAATATCGACGCCGATCCGTTGTTCGTGGCCGGAATACTCGACGACTATTACCTCAGTCAGGTGGTCTCTGGTCAGGCTGCGGACAGCCCGTGCGTTCGCACCGCCGATCCTGATCCGGGAATAACTTATGTCGATGACGTCGGGCTTGTCGGATATACGACGCGGACCGACGGTATCTCGGATGTCGGGGTCGTCGATATGGGCTACCATCGCCAGATGGTCCAGCCGTGCAAGTTCTGTGATATCGATCCTAATGGAAAGATCGACTTCTTCGACTTCGCGGTCCTTGCCGAGAGATGGCTTGACCAGGGCTGCTCCGATGCCGACGGCTGGTGCGGAGGCGCCGATGCCACCTTAGATGCGGCGGTCGATTTCGATGATGTCGCGTTTATGGCGACCTGCTGGCTGGTCGAGGATAATGCTCCTCCGGTTCCGGACCCCGCCGAGTGGAGCGTTGAGCCGTATCTATCCGGATTGTCTGCTCGAATGACTGCTGTTAGAGCGGTCGATATGTGGGGCTGGCCGGTCGAATACTACTTCGAGTGCGTCCGCGGCGACGGAGACGACAGCGGATGGATCGAGAGCAACGAATACACCGACGGCGGACTAACGCCCGGTGTGAGATACGGCTACAGGGTCAAGGCCCGCGATACCTCCCCCTATCTCAACGAGACGGGCTGGTCCGAGGTCGTCTATGCAGGCGAAGAGGACACGACTCCTCCTGTGGGCCTGATGTGGATTATCGCGCCGCGTGCGGTTTCGCATGATACGATCGTGATGATAGCCTATGCTGAGGACGCCAGCGGCGTTGAGTACCTCTTCACCAACGTAACGCTCGGCTACGATAGCGGCTGGCGGGAAGAGCCCAACTGGGTCGATACGGGACCCGATCCGAATACTCCACTCGTACAGGATACGCTCTATTGCTACACGCTCCGGGCAAGGGATATGTCGCCCGCTCAACACGTATCGCAGTTGTCCGGCCAGGCCTGCGCCAGGACCCTCATACCGCCCGATACGACCCCGCCCTATCCGGCTCCGACCTGGGATCCGAACGATCCTAATCTGTGGCCGGCCGCAATCTTTATCGGGCCCGACGCCTGGACTGGTTGGGGCTACACGATGACGTGCTCCGTGGCTGCCGATCCGAGCGGGGGCGTGCAGTACTGGTTCCAGTGTTATGAGGAGTCCACCATCAACAGCGGCTGGATAAATGTCAACACGTGGACCACGCCGGGATTCACGATGTCCGGCCAGAACCACGGATTCTGGGTCAAGGCACGCGATGCCTTCGGCAATGAAACGGCCTGGTCAATAGTCAAACGCCCACGCGAGCTATAGCCCGCACCGTGCGCCTCCAGTCTGCCCATAACAAATCAGAAAGGCACAAAAAGAGGCCCCCGTGCTGCTGGGGCCTCTTTTATGGTTGGGCGAGACATTTGATGGGTGCTATTCTTCTACCATGTTGCAAGGTCTCTCCATGCCCCATCGGCATAGACCCTCACCTTGTTGTCGTAGGTATTAACGTAAATCTGCCCCTCGACCGGGCTGGCCGGATTCCCCGTAGTCGTCTTGACCGGCAGCACGAGCTTATCCATCGTAACCACTTCGCTCGCCGTCACAGTCTCGTCAACGTCCAAATCACCATAAACATTCACCTGCCCACTCTGAACTCGGAAATCAACGGCTTCGTTCAAGTATTCTCCATATCCAACGGTGAAACTATACGCCGTGTTGTTTGTCGAATACCTTCCGATCGCGGTGCTGTAGCTTGCACTTGCGACAGTCTCGCGTCCAAGAGCGATACTGTTTCTTCCTGATGCAGTAGTGGCCTCCCCGGCTGCCAGGCTGCTTTGATAAGTCGCATGTGCGCCTAGGCCGAGTGCGATAGAGTCGTCTCCACTTGCAACTGCATGGGCGCCGAGAGCGCAACTTCGCATACCGGTCGCGTGCGGATTGCATCCCAGAGCCACAGAATAAGAGTTTGAGGCAATTGAGTCGCATCCCATGGCTATGCTGCAGAGGCCAGTTGCTGATGTTTCAAATCCCAGCGCTACGGAGTTGAATCCAGTGGCTGTGCATGTTGATCCTCGAAGATTATCGACCACTGCTTCGTTGAAATGACCATAGGTTTTGTTGATTTTGTTGTAGAGCTTTCGGACCTCCCACTCTTCAAGAGCGCGGTTATAGATCATTACCTCATCGATATCGCCGTAGAAATGATCTATTGTCCCCGCGCCTTCGACCCGTGCACCAATTAAGGTGTCTATATCATTGTCAACAGCCCCGCTTACCGAACCAGTCTGGGAACCTGTATCTTCGGTTCCGTTTACATATATTGCCAGGTCTGTCCCGTCCAAGGTGGCGACAACATGGTACCAATCGAATGCTTCGGAATACGTGTTGACTGTGTACACGTATGCACAATTCTCCCATCCGCCATCTTCAGACACATAGAAGCAAAATGTATCGTCGTTCATGTAATACAAGCCGTAGGAATCATCTCCGGGATAATCTGCGTCACCTTTTGTTAGAACCGCCTGAACGTCTCCTACGGTTGAAGCAGGGCGCAGCCAAACTGATAAGGTGAAGCTGGAATTAACATCCACGTCCACGTCTCCGCAATTAACGTAATCTCCGTTTCCGTCAAGCGTTAGAATATCGGCGTTTACTGTTGCGTTCCCGCCCAGCGTTCCGTCATTGCCGTAGCCCGAGCTGTCTTTTGCGTCCCCGCTGAATTGCCAGTACGCTATGAGATTGGCATCGACCAGCACGTCGCCTGACGCGCTGCGGCCCGTGCCCAAAGAAAGCACTACGCAAATCAGGGTCAACGCAATCAAATTGTTGCTCAATACTGTCTTCATTTTGTAACTCCTTTTCTACCTTTGGTTTATTTCTTCTGTTCGCATTTTCGCATCTGCCTTCAAACGATCTTATGCATTGCGACCACCTCCTTTTAAGCGCAGAAATGCCATTCCAACATACAAGAGGCGGATCCGACCCCTTAAATGTTGATTCGCTACGCTATTTCTGTGAGATGCAGTTCGAAAAGGCCAGATTATTCGAGCAGATGTGCCAACAGTATGGCACTGATGGCGAAAAAAATGTGGGGGCGGCTTGTGCCAGTAGAAATATCAGCGAAAATAGGCCCCGGATAACTCCGGGGCCTTGTTCTATTTGGCCTTGAGGGCCTGGTAGCCTAAGTGTGCGATCAGGTGGTCGAGCACGACGATGGCGGTGTAGTTCTCGGCGACGGGCCATATCCGGCCTGTAATAGTTGCGTCGCGCCTTGTGATGGCGGCCAGCTCCTTGTTCTCAAGGGTGTATTTGTCAATCGTGTGCTGCGGCCTGTCGATTGTAGGCGTCGGCTTTATGGCGAGGCGGACGATTATCGGCTGGCCGGTCGTCAGTCCGCCGGTGATGCCGCCGGCGTTGTTGGAATCGAAAACGACTTTGCCGTTCTCGCAGCGCATCTGGTCGTTGTTCTCGAATCCGGTCATATCTTTTACTGCCATTCCCGCTCCGACCTCGACGGCCTTGACGGCGCCGATTCCGAGCATCTTGCCGAGTTCGGCGTCGAGCTTGTAAAAGACCGGCTCGCCGAGTCCCGTCGGGGCGCCCGTAACGACGACCTCGACCATACCCCCGGCTGAATCGCCGGTGGCTGCGATTTTATTGCAGGCCTCCACCATTGCCTCGGCGGCATCGATGTCGGGGCAATTGACGATTTCGTGCACGCCGTATTTCCGGCGAATCTCAGCGGCGGCCATTTTCGGCGCCTTGCTGCGAATAGGCTCGATCTCCTTTTCGATTTGGGCGAAGACGGCGGCCTTCTCCAGAAACCGCATATCCATAGTAACGCGGCCCTTGACATAGACCTCCTGGTAGAAGGGGTCGCAGTCGCGCCGCATCTTCTTGTATCTCTGGGTATGGTCGAAGGCCCGGTCGTGCGGGACGTCGGGGCATCGAACTCCCGCTATCTCCTTGATATAGGAAAAGACCTCGATGCCGAACTTTTTGAGGACCTTCTTGGCGACGTATCCCGCGGCGACGATTGTCGAGGTGTATCGTCCGCTGAAGAAGCCCGCTCCGATAGCGTCGTCGTCCGGGCCGTACTTGATGAAGGATGCGTAGGAGGCGTGGCCGGGCCGAGGCGTGCGGTTGGTGTCCTGGTACTGCTTTATGTGTATGAAATGCCGGTCGAGATTGGGGATCAGGATTACCAGCGGCGTGCCGTTGGTGTGATTCGTGTTGGCGGCGTCCTCGATAGTGTCGGCGGCGTTTAGGCCGGAGTATATGATGGGCAGGTCCGGCTCTTTTCGCGGGCTGGATAGCTCATCGGCCCCCGGCTTTCTAAGCAGCAGATCGCCGTAGATTTCCTGCTCTGTAAGCAGCATCCCCGGCGGCACCCCTTGCAGAACCGACGTAAGCCCCTCCTGATACGACCCCCCGGCGACTGTAACCTGAAATATCCTTCCAATGTGGCAGCCAATCATTGCTCTGTATTCTCCTTAAATTGCTCAAACTGACCAGTTCTGTGGTTAAGCCATGGCATAGCCATTTTTCGACACGGACCCACGGTCCCATAGCATTGTAGAGCGTTTGCCGAGTTGTGGAACCGCCAAATCGCCACGCCTATTTCTCCACTATCCTCTTAGCGCCTTCGTCTACTTTGCTGAATTCCACCCAGGATTTACTTGACTACATTTCTTCTAACGTCTCAAGGTCAGCGTTACGAGGATGTTCAATCCCTTCGACCTCGATAGCAATTTCTTTGGCCCGGTTTCGCAACTGGACCCGTGTCTCGATTGCTCGCCTTGTCTCTTCGGCGATTTGTTTGCGAGTTTGAGCATTTTTGGGAATAGGTAGTGCAACCTCGAAAATCCTCTTGCCGAGGGTGTCGATAATATCGCGAGTGAATTGCTTAGACCTCATTTGACGACGAACAATAGGCGAATTGAGAAGGGCTAGCAACAAATATGGGTCAAGTTGATTTTTATCCTTGACTCGCAACTTATAGATCCCTCCGCAATAAAGAATCCTGGTATCATGCTCAGTCAGGATGCATGATGTGCCGACAAGATATGTACCATCCCGGACGACGAAAATATCTTCACCTTGCACGTCTTGCTTATTCTCCTCATAGATTTCCTCGCTGACGTTTTGTTTTGGGTCCCCTTTAAGTTCCCAGTTGGAAATGTCTGACGTCCGAATGAAAGGAACGAGGCCCGTGCCATAGGCCATCTTGCCGATTTCAATGCCCGTATCCCACTCAATTGCACGGCATTTTACAAGTTTTCCTAAAGATACTATTTCATGCGATTTGGCTAAGCAATGAAGGTCTGCCTGTATCAATGGGTCGTAGTACTTTGGTATAAAAATGCTCCCTTGAATTGCCGATATGTTACGAACAAAACCGTGATTCCCCGTTAGTTCGCTTCGCCAAGACCAATTTTCTGGAAGAGATGAATCGAGGTCTGAAATTATTCCCTCCACCCACAAGGGAATCTTTCTGATTTTTTCGCGAAATGAGATTCGGTCAATTATATTAGATTGTACTTCCTCCGTGATACGGCTTTTCAAAGTTGTAGATTTGGGTACGGGGAGAAATATTTCCTTATATCGATTGCCGAGACTATCAATAATGTCAGCCGTAAACTGTTTTGAACGGATTTGCTGCTTTACAATGGGCGCATTGAGACATGCAAGCAAGAGAGAATTAGTAATCGGGGACGATTCAGATATCCTGAATTTTAGGATATGAGACTGATATAAACATGGCAAATCTTGCTCTGTAAGCAAAGATGTTTGCCCGATAAGATACGTTCCGTCCCTTACGAAAAAAATGTCACCAGATTGAACATCTTGTTTCTTTCCATAAAACCCATAGATTTCCTCGCTAACACCTTGTTTGGGTTCGGTTATGATTTCCCAGTTACTTATATCCGAAGTTCGAATAAATGGGATATCACCTGTGCCATACGCCATTTTCCCAATTTCATCGCCCGTCTCTGCACAGAGATGTTTTTCCCTGATCAGGTCACCGATACAAATAAGATTATGTGTTTTTACCAGAGAATGAAGACGTGAGGCGATTTGAGGATTATAGTATTTAGGAATGCAAATGTTTTCCCGAAGCGATGAGATTTGGAGCAAAAAGCCAAGACGATCTTGAACTGCGCCTACCATGAGCCAACGATCTCCTTGAAACGGGTGGTGATCAATGGTACATCATCAAGAAGTATTTTTGTCCCATCAGGTCTTTTCCGAATAGTTGGATTTGCGCGTGAATCATGGCCACACCATTTGGCATCGGCCATAAAAACATTCCATTTCTCTTTAGGTTTCGGTTCTGTATTCTCCAAGAAAAGAATACAGACTTTGGCATGTGTCCCTCCCTTGCCGCTTGTCTTGAACAGCGACTCGGGCATAGATACTACGCCTCTAATTTTTACACGATTCCGAAGGTAGGTTACGACATATTCATAAGTGGGCATTCCGAAAACGGCCTCTGGCAAGACGATACCTAACCGACCACCGGGTTTTAAAAGTTGCAAGCACCGTTCAAGGAATAGGATTTGAGGTGGCTGGTCCTCATGAAGCGTTCCGGTTTTCTCTAGTTCTTTGGTTTCTTTGTTACGCTTCCATTTAAATCCGAGGTCAAACTGAGATAATATAGGTTCACCTTTAACAACTATTTTCTTCCCAAACGGCGGATTCGTTAGAACAATGTCAAATGTGCCGATTCTGATTTTATCTTGCATTGTGATGGGCCATTCTTCGGCTCTAAGGAGGGAGTTGGCACAAAAGACACCCCCGCGTCCGTCACCAACAAGAGCCATATAGGCCTTCGAAACCTTTGCAAGGAAAGCATCTTTGTCAACACCACGAAAACAGTCGGTTGCGACCTCGACCTCTCTTTTGAACAATTGCCTGTCAGTCCAACCTTTTCTCTTGCCTTCCTCTTTGAGGCATCCCCAAATTTTTTCAAGGGCACAAATCAGAAAACCACCAGAGCCGCAAGCAGGGTCAATGATTTTTTCGCCCGGTTTTGGATTAAGGATTTCCACCATCATCTTGATAACGTTTCGTGGCGTGAAAAATTGCCCCTCGGCGCCCCGAAGCGCTGGACCGATGAAAACTTCAAAAGCGTCACCAATGGCGTCGCGATCAGCTTCCATTATGCAGTAATTTTGCAGTTCGCCAACTACATAACAAAGGCTTTCAGCATCAAGGTTAATTGCATCGTGGGGGTCGAAAACGTCATCATACGTGGCTGTTCTAACTCGTTCAAAAATATCCAATACTCGCTTGCGAACATCTTTGGGCTCTTCTCCGACACCTGCTCTGAAAGTAACGGTCTGATTAGGTTCGGTTTCCTGCTCGTCCAGTATTTTGCAGAAAAGGATATTTATGATTTCCTGAGCCAACGTTTCATCACGAGTAATACCGGTTGTCATGCCCGCCAGGTGATTACGTATATCGCGGAATACAGCCTTTAGATTGGATGGTGTTTTCAGGTCCTTCCTCTTGAAAAGACCGATATCTTCGATGCGCTGTCCGAATCTGGGAATGTTAGGCAACGGCTCATAGGTGCGAGAACCATCTTTGTGGTGGATTTTGCGCACGTATTCATGCTCATTCCCGTTGAACCATACCCCGATCTCCCCAGGGGACATATCGAGGTAAAGCTTGAGTTGGGCGACGCCGTCCTTGCGAGTCTTCTTCTTGCACTCGACGACCATGAACAGGTTGTCCTCGATCTTCTTGGACGACCGAAAGACGGCGATGTCCACGGGGTAGGACTTCTCCTCGTCGGACGGATGCTTCCGCACCCTGTATTGAGGGCGGGTCTGGATATGGTCCTTTGGATAACCGTGATCTTCGAATAGGCGGCATGCAAAAACCTGGACTGCCTCGACTTCCTCAGCGGTGGCCTTTACAGGTTGCCCGCTAATATAATCAAGGATATACCCCACCTTGAGTTCTTCTGATCGGTCCACCTTGGAATCGGATGACGATTTCTTTGCCATTGGCAATTAGTCTAAGCTCTGCTCAACATTGGCGCTTCTCTATACTTTGCACGCAAAAATATAACGGTCGCAGTCCAAAATCAAGAACAAAATTCCCGAAGAAATTCAGCTTTGCCCCAGAACTCCGTAGGCTGCAAGTCCGCCGAAGGTCCGCTCCACGCTTCACATTTCACGAGACAATTAGGTTGACATCCAACATCGAATATGATATAATACTTACCAAACTAATAATTCATCTTTGACACTGAACACTACTTATGAAGAAACGCACGACCAATCAGAACAACCATCCCGACATCGCCGGGGAGCAACTGCTTTGCCCTTCGTTGTTTGTATTTTCTCTTGCCCCGTTTACCAAGAATTCATCGCTATCGAACTCCTATTCTTACCAGTGGACTATTTCTCTGTGTTCTATGCCTTCTCTGTGGCTGTTTTCTTTGTACCCTCGTGGCTTCGTGGCTACAAGGCAATTATGCAAAACAAACCCAATTCGCCAAACCCTGGAATCTGTGCAACATCATTCACCACAAGCACTTACGACAATATTGCGTCCCGCCCCGCTCGAAAAAACAAACCCAATCAAACCCAATTTCAAAATAGGTAAAATGACCATAAGTACAGTAGCAACAAAGCCTCATCCCAATGACCAATCAACAACGAACGTTACTCAAAACAAACCCAATTCGCCGAAACCCGGAATCGGCGCAACATCATTTAAAACAAGGACTTATGAAAATGATGCAATTCGCCCAGCTCGAAAAAACAAAGCCAAACAAAGCCAATTTATCCCGGCGAAGCCTTGTGCGAAGACGGAACAAAGCCAGTTTATCCCGGCGAAGCCAAGCCGTTATTCAATGGTTTTTATGTTTGCGCCGAGGGATTGCATAAGTATTGCGAATTCGGGGAAGGTTACGCTCATGGCCTCTGCGGTGTCGATGGTGGATTGGCCTTCGAGGGCGAGTCCGGCAATGGCGAGGGCCATAACGATACGATGGTCGGCCCAGCCGTGAAGAAGCAAACCCCCCGTGAAACGGGGGGCTAAATAATTATGAGTGCCGTGGATGATGAGGCCGTCGGGCAGTTCTTCAACGTTGACGGCCATTTTGGTCAACTCGACGGCCATGCACTTGATTCGGTCGGTTTCCTTGAAGCGGGCCTGGGGGACGTTGAGCAGCTTGGTTGTGCCGTCGGCGAAGGCGGCGGTGACGGCCATAGCGGGCAGTGCGTCGGGCGTCCTGTTCATATCTATTTCAGCGCCTTTGAGCGGGGCGGCCTTGACTATTACGCGGTCCGGAGCGACGGTAATATCGGCGCCCATTGCTTTCAGGTAATCGACGACGGCCTTGTCGGGCTGGCTGTCGGAGAAATCCAGGCCGAGGATTGTTACCTCGTCGCCGAGCAGGGCGGCGGCGCAGAGGAAGAAGGTTGCGCTTGAGAAATCAGCGGGTATCGCTGCCTCGAACGGCTTATAGTTTTGGCGGCCCTTAATGTGGAATTGCCGCATCCGGTGATTCTCATATTCAATCTGCTGCTTATCGAGCCAGTCGAGGGTCATTCGGACGTAGTCAGGCTCGTTGAGCAGGGTAACATTTATTTCGCTGTCTCGGTCGGCCAGGGGCGTGCAGAGCAGGAGGCTGGAGAGGTACTGGCTTGTTTTGCAGGCGATGGAGGTCTTGCCTCCTTTGAGCCTGCCTGCGACCGTAACGGGGGCGCAGCCGTTGTTTTTCAGGCAGGCGCAGTCGGCTCCGAGGGTGTTGAGTGCGCCGATTAGCGGGCCAATGGGACGGGCTTGGATCTGCTCGT
>DATEBC010000236.1:0-6464 GCA_035288065.1 Sedimentisphaerales bacterium
CGCTTCTGTTTGTCATCTTTTTCAGCATCGGGGCCGCGGCGATGACTGCGTCGGTCCTCTGCGACGATCTCGTCCGGTACTATCGCAACAAGCACTACCTCAACCAGGCCGAGCGCTTGACCTCTAAACTCGAAGCTCTCAATGACGACTATGATGCGGTGCTGATACGGATGGAAGACGACCCCAATCTGGTCAAGCGTCTGGCCCCGGCCGCGCTCGGGGCCGAACCCACGGACCCGAACACGATCTTTCCGCGAGCGACGCCGCAGGAATTGGCCGAGGCGAAAAAGGCCCTGGCCAAAATCGCAGAGGCCGAGCCCAACGAGCCTGCCATGCCCGCCTGGCTTCAGCGCTGCAGAGAGCCAAACCTGCGGATATACCTCTTCGCCGCCGGCGCAGCCCTGATATTAGTCTCATTCGCGTGCTTCGGCCGCCTCAAAACCCCCGACGAACAGTAGGGTGGGCGCCGCCCACCATTTCCTTGACGAGTCATTAAAGATGCGCACAGCACGTGCCGTACCGCTGCTCATATCTTGTCTCCTTCTCCTTCTTTATGCCGTCTGCTTGTCCCCGTGTGTTGCGCCGGTTTTCGCAGGTCATTCTTGAAATCGCAAGAGTTTGAAGCCTGTTTGTTCGTCGAGTTTTCGGGCGGCGTTGATTCCTTCGATTTCTATTATTGTCACTTCGAGTATGAGGAACGTTTTTGCTCCGCCGCGGGGGCAGCCTACCATTACCTGGCCTTCTTTTCCGATTGCGCTGTGGAGGTGCAGCTTCGGCCCCTCGTCGTCGCAGTATATCGTTCCGACTCCCAAGACTTCTCCGGGGCCGGCGAATTCCTTGAAGTTGCCGACTATTTTGGGCTTTTCCTGTTTCGGCCCGACCACGACGCTGGCCGTTCTAAAGCCGCCGGTGATAAGCACCGCAGCCGACTTGATATTCTCTTTCCGCGCGATTTGCTCGATGCACTCATAGAGGTCTTCGCCCTCGAACAGCCTTGCGGCGATCACGCGCCCTGCTTTGCCTACTGCATATTCCATTTTCTGCTCCTACGGTATCTCCCGGCCAATCGAAAACCGCCATCCCCATCCCCAGGGGATGAGGCTGCCACCCGGTTACACGTGTCATTCCTGCGCAGGCAGGAATCCATACCTCAACAACAGTGTTAATCCGTGTCTAAAGCCCCAATGTCTCGATTATTCGTTCGCCTTCTGCCAGAACGTAATATCGATCGGCCCGTCGAGCAGGTCGTCGGCTTTGGCAATGAAGGCCTGAATATAGGGCTTACCCAGATGTTCATCGAGTGCCGCTTTCGACTTCCAGTTTTCATAGAACAGAAAGAGCGATTTGTCGTCCGCTCCCTGGTGCATTACGTAATCTATGCAGCCGGGCTCTTGATGCGTGGGTCCAATCAACGACAGAAGTAACCGCCTGACCTTTTCTTCGGCGCCTTCTTTGGCCTTGACTCGGGCCACAACGGTAAGGTTCTTTTCCGACATTTATTTTCTCCTGTGGAAGAATTTCAAAGGTAATAAATTCGGTCTTACGGCGAATAGTAGTTGTAGCACTGCTTTAGTCTGCGGTAGTTCCTATCGGCCCAGAGACGTTTTTCGTTGGGTCTTGGGTTGGGTTTGTCGTTTTCATAGACGTGCAGCTCGCTTGCGTTAAGGACGATAATCTCCTCCCGCCAGTCACCGGTGACATCGGCGACGTAGAGCCTGTCGGCCTTTTCCTTGAAAGTCGCCGCGAACTTGCCGGTGAGCGGCTCGAAGATGCATACATCGCCGCTTTTGTGGCGTTCCTTGGCGCAGGCAAGCTGCTGCCTTTCGCCGGTCCAGTCTATTGTGTTGATTATTTCGACCCCGCTGGCGGTCCAGCCGGGCGGGGCGACGTCGTCCATCTTGTAGTCGAATACCATCTTGCCGGATGAATCGAAGACAAACGGCTGTTGATGCTCGTCATAGCGCGACCGGCACCATACAAAGACCTCGTGGCTTCCCTCTTTGAACCGTCCGACGGCTGCGTTCTGCGGCTCCTGCTTGTTGAAGTGATTTCGCCAGATAGGCCCGCCGAGCCCGACGACCTGGACCTGGTTGGCGCCTTCTTCGAGCAGTACGACTTCCAGGCCGGCTCTTTCCGGCTGGACGTCCGCTACGAAGACGCTGTCGATATGATAGCGGTCCGGAATCGCGCGTGTCGCCAGCTTGCCGTCGGGCGAGAAGATCGTCTCGCCGAGGACCTCATCGCGTCCGTCCCCGTTGAGGTCGGCCAGGCGGGCGCCGTTGTGAGCGCAGCTTACGAATTCATCCGTTTCCCACAACGGCTTGCCGCCGGCAAGGAGGTCTTTCATCGTATAGGCCGCAAGGAACTTGCCCATTCTATAGCCGTCTTTATTGGTGGCCTCCAACAGGATATCGAGGTCTTTTCCAGAGCCTCGGAAATCCGCGATCATAGCCAGCTCCCATCGCTGGGCGCCATTCGGGACAGGCGGCGCGGCTTTGGCCTTTTCGCGTCCCGCTGCGCCTTCGACGACGTGGATGACGGAATCCTTGGTTATGAAGACGACCTCGCATTTTCCATCGTCATCGACATCTCCGGCGGCCACCCCGGGTCCGCAATGTCCCGGCAGGCCCTCGCCCTCACTGGAGCCGCCCACAACAATATCTTCTTTGAGCACCCAGAGCTTCTTGCCGTCGCCGCCGTACGCCGCCAAATGGCCGGGCACGGTAACAAGATAGTCCGTCGTGCCGTTGTCATCTACATCAACCGTGATAACGCCCCCCGCCGAATCCTGCGGCGCAGGAACCTCCAGCTTAATAACAAACGGCCCGGCCTGCGCAACGGCAACGGACAACAACATGGCGACTATCCCTCTCTGCACTTTTCTACGAACAGGCATAACGCCCCCTTTCAGTCAATGGAAGGTTCTTCATTGAAGATTTTCTGGTAAAGATTCTTTACGCGATCACCCCTTTCGCCTTTCAGGCAGAGATATGGCTGAAGGTATGTTCTGATTTTTTCCTTATCTGCCCCCACCTCAAGACCCCGACGAATACGGCCCAGATCGACATTCCAATCCGGAACCATGTCAACCAGCCTCATAATCACCTCGTCGCTCTTGTTCTTGACCAATGCAAGCCCGCAGACCGCCTCGTTGCGTATTTCATGGAAGAACATATCCTTTGATAGCCGCATCTCTATATCGATGGCCAGCGGCTCTTGCACTTCCTGGCTCGGAATCCAGTACTCCGACATAAAACTCGCCACAGCCAGCCTCACCTTATCATCGTAGTCTCTCGAAAGCTGGTCCATCAACTCCAGTATCTGGCCCCTGCGCTGCCCGTCGGCGAGCAGAGGATACATACCCAGTTTCAGGGCCTCTTCTCTTACCTCCGGATTGCCGTCTTGCAGGCAGGCGGTCAGAGGGCCAATGAACGATTCATCAAAAGCGGGATGAATCTTTTTGCGGTCGAGGAGGTCGAATAGTTGACTTCGTTGCCTGCTACTGCCTTTGAGCATGAATTCACGAATCTGTGGCAACATCTGGCCGTATATGGCCTGGGCGAAGGCCCGCATCTGCCTGTAATGCAGTTGCCCGACCAACTGCCCCCGGTTGACCTTCTCGACAAAAACCTTGTGCACGATGGCCGCCCGCTTACGTTTCTCCGGATCGGGAGCGTTCAGATAAGGCTCGACCACCGCCAGGAATTGATTCTCCTGTTTCGATGCCCGAATTCCCAGCACGATTTCGGCTGTATATTCGTTTGCCAGGCAAAGCTCAAACAGATGTTCGAGCACCTGCTCCGATTTCGGATTCGCTGCGCAGAGCCCGTCTTTGACGGCCTTGGGGGCATACGTCGGATGAAGACTCGCGTGGTGGAGCAGGTCAACAGCAGCAGCGTTCGGGGGCTTCCTGCCGGAAATATACTTGCTCCCCACATGCTCCAGCAGGAGAATGTGCCTATTCTGGATGCTGCTGCGACGCAGCCCGTTACAAATGATCTTGAGTATCTCATCGTCCGAGAGCAGCCAGCCGTTCTCATTCTTCCACGAATCCGGTTTATCTCGGATTTCCCACCACCGGTCCAAGCGCTCGCCGCCCTCTTGGCTGTCGGGAAAATACGCATAGAACATCTCCTTGTCGTAAACCGATTCCTTGAACGCGTCCTCATAGGAGTTGTTCTGTTCGCATTGCTCAAGTCTCCTGGTAATCTGTTTAATGGTAATGTCGGTCTGTGTTTGCTGCTCAAGCTTGAGCCACTCGGGCGCGGCATCGTCGAGCCAAATCATGCCGTCGGAGTGCCTGTTCAGAAAATCGGCAAACGAATCCGCTAATCCGCGAACCTGCCTGCCGCTATGGCGTTCAATCTTCCACCGATCATCGACCTTCCGCAAGTTAACCTGTATCACCATCCGGGCCCTGAATCCATGCAATTCGATTTGCATCGGATGCGAAATGACCTCAGCCTCTAAAGGCCTGGTCTTGACCGCCATTGGTGAAAAC
Source organism: Sedimentisphaerales bacterium (assembly GCA_035288065.1). Taxonomy (GTDB): domain Bacteria; phylum Planctomycetota; class Phycisphaerae; order Sedimentisphaerales; family Anaerobacaceae; genus JAFGCD01. The sequence continues at coordinate 4,502 of DATEBC010000236.1, forward strand.
CACTGACCCTTCGTACCGGTCAGAGTCCTGTGATTGCTCCGGCGATCCCTCTCGAAGAGGCGCAGGGCGTCTGGAGTGCACATCGCCCTGGCGCGCTCGATGTCCTCAGCCATCCAGGCAGCCAACCATTCCTTGACAAGTTCTGCAATCTCCCGGACCTCTTCCGGCGCGCCGTCCAGCTGCGGCCAAAGGCTTTCCTTGAAGGCGGCAGCCTCGTCCTTCCTGGAATTCGTCTTGAACCGCAATTTCGGATCCGGCTTATCAGACCACATGTGGCCGATGGGGTAATCCTCCATGAAAGCAGACATATCGAGCATCGCGAAGAGATCTTCCTGGTTCCTGAATGTTCCCAGTGACCACCCCTCGGACTGATCGGACAGATACCACGTCCCGTCAAGTTTCTCGAACTTCCAGGTAATCGCCCTTGGGCAATCCGCTCCGCGCATCTTCACTTTGTGGGAGATTACCTGCGCCTTGCTATCGTCCCACATGAGCGCAAGGAAAGAGGGCTGCCAGTCGGGCGTCGCCTCCAGAATTGAATTCACTGCGATCAGGTCGCTTTTTGCCCCTCTGCCTTTACCCGGCGGATACACTTTCTCGATCGCTTCGAGATCCCCTGCCGTACACGCTTCGCGCCATTGAGTGATTCTTTGCATGATCGCCCTGACCTGGTCCGACAGGACGCCCTCCGGGATATCCCGCTGAATATCGGCCGCCGTCTTGCCCACGGCCTCGATACCCCAAAGAGCCAGAGTAAAGGCGACTACTGCCCACATCCACCTGATTCTCATGATCACGTCTCCCGGCCTAAAGCGTCAGGTTTTTATCCGGTACATTCCTTCAACTATTAAGCCTCTTGTCAAACAAAGGGATTGTACCTGATAAGCGAGCAGGGCGAAATGATTTTGTGAGTTGTACGACTATAATGGAAACGGCCTCCTAAGGGGCCACCTGATGGCGGAATTCGGCTGTCTGAATAGATTTCTCCGCTCGCTTCGCTCGGTCGAAATGACAGTATAGCCGCGAAACTTGCGAAACGCGGTACGAGGCGAGAGTGTAACCTTGAAATGGGGTTTGGCGTGATGCCTACGACATCCGAGCAGCGAGGGCTACTCTGAAGATTGCGCCTTTGGGTCGGGCGTTTATGATTTCGACGAATCCGTTGTGCGCCTGGGCGAATCTCTTGACCAAGGCCAGACCGAGTCCTGTGCCGGTGGTTTCACGTGTGGACTCGGCGCCGATGCGGTAGAACTCCTCGAAGATTTTCTTATGCTGGCGGTGCGGGACGCCGGGGCCGTGGTCCTCGACTTCTATTACGGTGAATTCTCGGTCGGCTTTGGTGCGCACTATGATGGTCTTATCCTCTGCATTGCGCGCGTATTTGACGGCATTGTCGAGCAGGTTAACGACTATCTGCGTCACGGCGTCGGCGTCGAAAGTGGTTTGCCCGAGCCGGCCAAGGTGCGTTTCTATTGAAAAGCCGTTCTGGGCGGCACACGGACGCATCATTTCCACCACGCCTGCGACGGACTTATTTATATCTCCCAGGCTGAAGTCGTATCTCTTTCGGCCCCTCTGTATCCGCGAGAAGTCGAGGACGTTTTCAATCAGCCGGCTGAGCCGCTCGCTTTCCTGCCGCATATTCCTGTAGTAGTCGGCGGCTTTGTCTTTGGATTTTACCCAGTTCTTCTCCAGCATCTCGGCATACATTCTTATCGAGGTTAAAGGGGTCCGCAGCTCGTGCGAGACCGCCGATATGAAATCGTCCTTTTTCCGCGCGAGCCTGAGCTGCGCCTGGGCATTGCGCCACAGGCCGGCCAGTCCCAATGTCACGGCAAGGAGAACGACCGTTATGACGGCAAAGTACCAGGTTCGCATTCCGCTTATCTTTCCGGCGATTCGGTGCGGGTCTGTTTCCAGCAGATTGAGTATCAGTTTTCCGAAGCCGAATTCGAGGATAGCG
>DATEBC010000237.1:0-5327 GCA_035288065.1 Sedimentisphaerales bacterium
TGTAATCCGCAGGCTCTCGGCAATCGGGCCGACGCCGTAAGTCGCCTCGTTAAGCGTGCTCCAGGTGCTGCCGCTTTTCAGTCTCGCTTTGACGTGCGTGCTGCGGACCAGTGTCACCGCGCCCGAGTAGGCCGTGGCATGGGCGGTATTGACCGCTCGGCCCGCCAAACGAGGGTCGTACCCGTCCAGCGTGTAGTATATCGTCCCCGTCCCGGCCGTCATCGTCAGAGAGTCGCCCGATGAAGCATGTCCGCCGTGCTGATACGCCCCGTTGATATAAAAGACCGGCGGGCTGATGTTCGGATACCATCCCCGGTTTTTGAACTGACCCAGCACGATGCCGGCGCGCTGCGGAAAGTATGTCCCCAGCAGCCAGTCGCGCTCCGTCACCCACTCGGCGTTCCGCGTATAAGGCGTCGAACGCTGGTTGTCGCCCCAGCGAGCCGACTCGCCCACTACCGCCCGGTCCACATCGTCCAGGCGAATCTGGTATAGCGCCGCAGCCCCTTCCGGAGAGAGAAGGCCCCCGTTGGCGAAATGGCGATGAACGTGGTCCGCGAAAAGCATCTTATACTCCACATTCTGCGTCAAGTCGCGGTGCAGGCCCGTCGGAGCGCTGCCGTCGTCTCGGCCAGTAACGTCGTCGCTCAGCCCCTCCATACTATGCTCGGCGTCCCACGAGTGATACCGCCATCGCCCGCTTGCTTCCGCCCCGTTATGCGTTGCATACCAGTTCTGATGAGACCAATCCGTGTTCCCAATGTAATAATTCATAATCATATAGCTGATGAAATCGGGCACATCGAGATACCCCTGTATCTGCTGATACCGCGTATCCGAAGACAGCCCGCCCGCTGCAATGCTGATCATCTGAGTGTACGTCGTGCGTGAGCCGTTGACCAGCGTGCTGGAGTTGTGCTTGAGCACGTCGTAATCCTCTGCCTCGCCGCCGAAGTACTCCTCTGCAAAGTGCTCATCGGGCCGTTCGTGAACCCAATAGAGGCCCCAATAGAGCCTGTTCAAATATAAGTGAACGTGTCTGCCGTGCGTGCCGTAGCTGCCCATGGCAAGTTGAATATCCGATGCGAACTGATCCCGCGTGTATTGTGCAATATCCCGCTGGCCCAGCCCCGGCCTGCTTATCCCCACGCTTCCCCCGTATGCCCAGCTATTGTTCATCCGGGCGTCCAGAACCAGGGTGTCGAATTGCCCGGTTGCCTCATCCTCGAAGATCGCAAACTCGAGCTTCGCCGGCCCGGCCCGCCCGCTGAATTTCACCCGCATCGACAGTTTGTCCATCTTCCACGGCTGCGTGCTGCTGCCGCCCGCTATCCGCACAAGAGCATTGATCTGGAATTCCTCGCCGGTCGTGGGATCGAAATACTCCACCGAAACCGCCCGCTCCGCCTCCGGGCCGTACATATCTTCCCACTCCGGATGCGAATAAATCCCGCCCTCTTCAACATCCGAGCTGGCCCCGAACCAGTCGTTTACAGGCATATTCAAAGACATTGTCGGCACGGCCTGCAGATCGTTCTTGATCGTGTTGCGATAAGTCGAGCTATCGACCACGTCCGGGTCCATACCATAGTCGGCCCCGCTGTCGCCCCACGTGTTCGGAAACCCAGCCCCATCTTGATCGAGCACGTCGTCGAGAAAGATATACGTCTGTGCGTCGGCGTTCGTCGGCTTCCAGCCCGCCTTGAACGCGACCGCTCGAAGACATGTCGTTGTGCTGATCGGTATCGCCGTCGTGTAGAGCGTGCCCGTCGGATATTGCCCGTCAATGTCTATGGGACTGTTCCCGTCCACAGTGTAGTAAATCTCCGCGTCATCCGTATCGGTCGCCAGCGTTACGGAGAAAGGCGCATCGTAGAAACCGCGATCGTGGCTGAACTTCGTGTCGCCAACCTCACCAAGGTACGCGCCGGTATTCATCGCCTTGTGTGTGGGCAAGCCGAAAAACTGCCACGTATCGCTGCCGTTCGGGAATCGCCCGTAGGAAATGTTCGGCGTCTGGTCCGGATAATCAACGCTGTCTATGAGAATGGCGCTATTGCTGTCAAATAAGCCCAGCTCGCCGCCGGATGCGTTAAGCTCGAAGTTGGCGTGCAGACCGGCCGGATAGTCTTCTTCGTCGATGTCCGCCCAGATAATCAGATAGCCCCCTGACGGAATCGTTGTCACCGACGGATTCTCGTCCGGAATCCGCCATTTCTCCGGATTATCCGGATTATCCGTCAGGTGCAGTCCGCCCATATCAATCGGCTCGGTCCCCGCGTTGTATATCTCTATCCAGTCGTCGTCCTGTCCCTGCGGGTCCACGGCGCCGCCGCTGTTCGACGCTATGAATTCATTAATCACCAAGGGAATGCCTTCCTCCCGCCATCTCTGCGCCAGCAGGGCCAGGTCACGCCATTCGACCCCGTTAAGACCGTCAATATCGCCCGGTTCGCCCGGCGGCGCAAGCCATTGCTCCGCCAGGGCCTTAACGTCCAAGAAGTCGATCCGGCAGTCACCCGTCAAGTCGCCCTTAGGGCAGGCCCCCCAACCCGCACCGACAAAAAAAGCAGCCATCATCACGCTTGGCAGTGTGCGTGCAAAAACTGTGCGCATCTTCGTATCTTCCCAATTTCGCCCGACTTTCGCGGGTTCATAATTCCTTATCCGGGCGGCATCTTACAAACTGCCCGACCATACCTAAATTATATCAGATTCACCGCCCAAAAGTCAATCGAATCACCAGTTTAGGCAGCGCGGTCGAAGGTTTTTCGCAGGCCTTCACTGCGCCCCGATTCGGGCCGAATCACCCTAATATGACCGAAAAACCTCCGCCAAACCTCGCTTCCAGCCCGTATCTCTCGCCGCCTCGTGCGCAGAGAGCGCAGTTGTTATGTAAGACCTTAAGGCCAATCCGCAGCCGCGCCGGTCAAGGACTATCAGAAGCCCACGCTTGGCGTTATTCCCCCGCACGGAATTCGGCGCATCAGTCTGACGCCGGTCATTTTGCCCCGCCCAAAGTGAGCGTTACATTCATGGGCCGTTGCAATCGGACGATGCCGAGCTTCACTGTGTCGGTCGGCTTGCCCACTTCGCAGAGGTGCTGCACAGCTTCAAAAGTTGCAGGTCGCCCGTCTATAGTGGCGACAATATCCTTCTCCGCAAGCCCGGCCACTTCCGCGGGACCGCCTCGGGCAACGTTCCACACCGACAATCCGACGCCCGTATCCAAAACAACCAAGCGCCTCGCCTCCTCGCCCACCTGCTCGAAATGTGCCCCGATAAGTATTGATTCCAGCTCGCAGCGGGCGCTGGCGTACTCCGTGAAATCCGTCACGGTTGTCGCAAGGCACTGTCTCAACAGCCGCACGCCCTCCTCAACGTCCCCCTCGATAATGCGCACGCTGCCTGCTAAGAAATAGGCCTCACACCTTCGTTCGTTGGCCTTCTTGAACTCCGGGTCGTCAGCCGCACTGATAAGCCCATCAACGGACGACCGACCCAACAGAAACGCGCAGAGGCTCTTGTACCAATCGCTGATCTCGCCGGATGCGTGATTCTTCAAATGCGCATCAAGCATGGCCGTCGCCTGCTCCCGCTCGCCGAGCCGCGAACTGAGCAGCCAGACCCGCAGAAGGTCGTAATTCTCGCCCCGCCCATCGCCTTCCAGTTGGGTTGCCATGCTCAGATCCTTGAGAGAGTCAAGCCAGCACCCAGCGTCATAATACAAATGCCCGCGTCTGCGGTGGGAAAGAGCATCCTGCGGCGCCAGGCCGATTGCCTTCGTGAAGTCCGCTATCGCCCCGCGGTAGTCGCCCTTGTCCTTCTCGACGTTTGCACGGTTGGCGTACGCGCCGGCATGTTGCGGAGCCATGCGTATCACCTCGTCGAAATCGGCGATTGCATCATCGTAACGCCCCCTTTTGTGCGCTGCAATCCCGCGGTTATTGTAAGCGGCCACATAGTTGGGATCTACCCCGATGGCCCTGTTGTAGTCGCCTATGGCCCCGTCGTAATCGCCCGTTTCAAATAGGGCAAGCCCTCGGCTGTTGTACGCCGGCGCATAACTGGAATCCCCGCGGATAGCCTCAGTGAAATCGGCTATCGCCCCCTCAGTATCGCCAATCTTGACCTTGGCAGACGCCCGCTGGTAGTACGGATCGGCTGGCCTCGGGTCGATCTTGATCGCGGCAGTGAGATCGGCAATAGCCGCGTCGTATTCGCCCTTGCTGAATTTTGCCTTCCCGCGGTTGTAGTATGCGGAAAACGAGCGTGCATAAATCTCCAGCGCTTTGTTGAAGTCTGCGATAGCCCCGTCGTTGTCGCCCTGGTTGAGCTTAAGATACCCGCGGTTGTTGTACGCAATTTGTGATTGCGGGTCGAGCTTGATAGCCGTGCTGTAGTCCGCAATGGCCTCGTCAATCTTGCCGACTCTGGTTCTCGAAAGCGCTCGGCTGATATACGCCAGGGCGTATGTCGGATCAATCCTGATGGCCTCCGTATAGTCCGTTATTGCAGCGAAGAAGGCGCCGTTCCTGTAATTTTCATTTCCTCGCTCGAAGTACTGCTCACTTAAATTGGTGGCCGCCCGCGCCGCCGATCCGCTCAAGGCCGCCGCCGCCAACACGCAGACGCACCCAATCCGGGCCGCCCACGCTGTGCCCAACCCCCGCCCAATCCGATAATAACGCCCCAAATTCATCACCAGGCTCCTCATCGCCGCTTGGATACTAAAAACCCAAACGGACCATCGTTCACTTTGAGGATAAATCCCTTCCCTGCGACCACAATTCTCTCCATCGCTTAGACTCTGCATCATTATACCAAATCACCCCGCACAATGCAACAAATATCTCCAAAATCTCAAACCCCCGTCCCGCGTTTAGCGGTCACCGGCAAGGCGACCCTCTCATACACGCTACCCCGCGTTTACCCCCGCCCCCCGCCCTGCCCCCATCCCTTCCGTCCGTTTAGCGGTCGCCGGCAAGGCGACCCTCTTACCCCCGGCCCCACGCCGCCGTATCGGCGACGCTGACCTCACTATCGCCGCATCACCAACGCCCAATATGAAATCTGAAACTTGTGCCTTGGGTATCTTAAATCTGAAATTCCCCTTCCCCGCTCTGGCCCTTGTGGCTGTAGCTGTTTCCTATGCCTTTGTGCCTTCTGCCCTTATGCTTCGTGCAAATTCGTGTCAATTCGTGAAGATATGAAGAGAGGGCATCCTTAGGTATGATTCGGTAAATAATAACCCTCATACGAAAGGAGCCCCCGATGAACAGAATCTATTATATCGGAGCTGACGTGCACAGCAATAGTATAGAACT
>DATEBC010000238.1:0-3188 GCA_035288065.1 Sedimentisphaerales bacterium
GGAACCATTGTCAAGATTCAAATCCAACCCCTGGCTTGAGAAGGACGCGGCGGACCGCGCCTCTCACCCAAGACGTTATGATTCGGGGTCTACCCTTCATTCTTGACATTTTATGCCGAGGAAGATCGCGCAGTGGCTGACTGTTTTGCTCGGCGTGCTGACCGTTGCCGGCGCGCCCGCACAGGCCCAACTTTTTGAATCCGATTCGAAACAGCTTGGCAATTCGAAGATGGACATCGTAGTCAAAGGGAGTGCCAGGGGCTTCGGCTTGACTACGTGAACCGAGGAAGTGGACAAGGTCGCCAATTTCGGGCCTTTGTGATAAAAGAAAACCGTGAAGGAAGACCTTATAAAACTTTGCGTCTCTCTTCTCGCAATTGTGGCGGCCCTCGTTGTCGCCAGCGGCCATAGGGACAACAGCGTTGGCGCTGCCAGCGCTCCGAGCACACCTACCATGGGCGCCTTTGTCAGCAGCACTAAGAATAAGACCGGCAACCTCGGCGGCCTGGCCGGCGCGGACCGCCTTTGCCAAAACCTGGCGGCCGCCGCAGGGCACGGAGACAAGACGTGGCGAGCTTACTTGAGCGCGGAGCGGGACCCCGACAATAACAATAATCCGACGGATGCCCGCAGCCGGATCGGCGCCGGCCCCTGGTTCAACGCCAACGGCCTCATGGTCGGGAAGGATCTCGCCGACCTTCACGCGCGCAGAGGGAACCCGATCCTGTTTGTCGATGAGCGCGGCCAACCCGTTCCGGGCAATTACCCCGGGTCGCCCAAGCCCACCGAGCACGACATCCTGACCGGCTCGACGCCCGAAGGGACGGTCATGGCCGGAAAGACCTGCAATAGCTGGACGTCGGAAGCCTCCGACGTGCAGGCGCGGATCGGTCACGCGGACGGGATCGGGCTCGGCGGCAATACGTCGGGAAGCTCCGGTTCGTGGAACTCATCGCATGACAATCAAAGCTGCTCCGACACCACTCCGCGTGGAGGGGCAGGACGGATCTACTGCTTCGCGGCGAAATGAGAGGGGCAAGCAGCTTAACAATCTAAGATGACAGAGCTCAAATTTTAAATATCGAAAACAAGATTTCAGATTCCGGATGCCTGTGATATGAGATTTGTAATTTGAAATTTGAGATTCGCGAAGCGGATTCCGGGGACACAATACTAAATGTACGGACACGAATTATTGTGGCGAAATGCGGGGACCCGATCCTTATCTCGCGGTCTTATTTTTATGGGTCAGGCCGCCTTTCCCGCATCGAAATAAGTAATGTGTCCCCCGAATTCGTCCCACACCGACCGCAGTAAACTTAAAGGAGTCAATCGTATGGAAAGAAAAAAAGCGAGTGATTTCGATCCGCAACTGCTCAGTCTTTTCCATAGATACGTGCATGGCGGCATCAGCCGCCGCGAGTTTTTGGATGGCGCTGCTAAATTCGCCGTCGGCGGCCTGACGGCGACGGCATTGTGGGAAATGCTCCGGCCCAATTATGCTCTGGCGCAGCAAGTGGCCAAGGACGACAAGCGAATCAGGGCCGAGTATGCGATGTACCCCTCGCCGAAGGGCAACTCGTCTAATGGAATGATGCGGGGATTACTCGCCCGCCCCGCAACCGGGGACAAATTCCCCGTTGCGGTGGTGGTTCACGAAAACCGCGGCCTGAATCCTTATATAGAAGATGTCGTGCGGCGCTTGGCCACCGCTGGCTTCATGGCTCTTGGACCGGATGCAATTTGGCCTCTTGGCGGCTATCCGAGCGTTGACAAGTACGGAGCGGAGGCCGATGAAAAGGCCCTTGCGATGCAGAGGACGCTCGACACCGGGAAAATCACCGAAGACTTCGTAGCCGCGGCAGAGTTCCTGCTGAAGCATCCACAGTCTACCGGCAAGCTCGGCGCTGTGGGCTTCTGCTTTGGCGGTGGTATGGTCAACAGGCTGGCTGTCCGGATGCCGCAGCTTGCGGCCGGGGTTCCCTTCTATGGCGCGGCGCCGGCTGTTGAGGACGTGCCAAAGATCAAGGCCGCTTTGCTGCTTCAATTTGCCGAGCAGGATCCCAACATCAACGGCAGGTGGCCCGACTACGAAGCCGCCCTCAAGGCGAATGGCGTCAAGTATGAGGCGTATGTGTATCCCAAAACGAATCACGGCTTCCATAACGATACCACACCACGTTTTGACGAAGCCGCAGCCAAACTCGCCTGGCAACGCACCATCGACCACTTCAACAAGACGTTGAAGTCGTAGAACCCGGCTGATCTGAGAGACCGGCAGCGGGGGAAGATCGGACTCGGGGTCAGACCCTTCATTCTTGACATTTTATGCTGAGGAAGATCGCGCAGGGGCTGACCGTTTTGCTCGGCGTGCTGACCGTTGCCGGCGCGCCCGCACAAGCCCAGCTTTTTGAATCCGATTCGCAACAGCTTGGTAATTCGAAGATGGACATCGTAGTCAAAGAAGTAGAACGGCGGCCGCGCGCTTCGTTAGTAGAGATCAAGACCAACTCCGTTGGCTCCTCAGTCGGCTCGTCGTTCTTTATTTTGGGAGTGCCAGGGGGTTCGGCTTGAATACGTGAATCGAGAAAGTGGTCAAGGTCGCCAATTTCAAGCCTTTGTGATAAAAGAAAAACATATAGAGGACTGTCTCGCAGATGGGGACAAAATCCCCCTATCCGCAGCTTAAGGAGAGCACAAAATGGCGAAGCCTAAGAAAGAAGCTATCGAGCTTATCAAGCAGCTCCCGGAGAACTGTAGCTTTGAGGATATTCAGTACCATCTTTATGTCCGGGAAAAAGTGGAACGTGGCCTTCGCGATCTCAAGTCCGGACGAGTTCTTAGCCAGAGAGAAGTTGAGCGCCGGATGAATAAATGGCTAGGAAAGTAGTATGGACCGAGTCTGCCTGGAACGATCTCGAAGGCGTAGCTAACTTTATCTCCCGCGATTCACCCTATTATGCTGGAGCTTTAGTTCGAGAAGTGAGAGCGATCGCTCGATCCTTGGGCCAGCTGAGCACGCGTGGCCGTGTCGTTCCAGAAATTGCAGATATCGGTATCCGCGAAATGATAGTTCAGAGCTACCGCATGATTTACCGAGTTGAAAAATCAAGGGTGGCCATTCTTGCCTTTATTCACGGGGCCAGGGATCTTCGAGCTCTTTGGGTGAAGAGGTCGAAAAATTAAAG
>DATEBC010000239.1:0-4699 GCA_035288065.1 Sedimentisphaerales bacterium
GTGCGCGAGGCATCCGGCTCGTTGCCTATGTGGAATTTGTATATCTCGGTGCTGTCGAGTCGAGGCGGATTTGCCTTCAATTCGGCCGGGGCGTCCAATTGCTCGTAAACATCGCGTCCCCAGTCGAGTCCTCGCGGCCGGCGCTGCAGCATCTCTTGCCAGGCGTCATCTGTCGCCCGCAGGGGGTCTTTTACAAATGCCCAGGACCGCGGAGATAAGCTGTCGTCATTCTTGCGGAAGGGCGGCAGCATGAACGTCGGCGAGCGCTCAGTAGTGTCCGTCAAGACGTCCAGCAGAGGCGAATCGGCCATGTATGTCACTAAGCCCTTGCGGCGGTAGATATTCTCCTCGAACGCAACTGCGCGGGCCATTGCTTCAACGGCGGCGGGGCGGCAAAGGTCGCTCAGGAGATTTACGAAGAGTCGATGGTAATCGTCTCCTGTCCGAACGTACAAGCCGAGTTCTGTCAGGTCGGGCTGGGGCAGGCGCTCCTGGAGGAATCGAATCAGGGCGGTCTCCAATGCAGCGCCGACGACGAGCAGCTCGGCGGTTGTCGCCTGCATCCGAGTCGAGCCGGTGATTGCCATGGGGCCGGTTGTCAGATCGAGCTTTTTGATGCGCGGCTCCTCGATTACATCTCTCGAGCGCTGCACGTGCTTGCGCAGTACATCAGTTGGATTATTATATACGAAGAATACCTCTGCTCCCGCGTCGAGTCCTTGCCAGGCAGTTCCGATTACAAACGGCGTCTCTCCGCCTTCGGTAATCGCGACGACGACATCACCGGCTTGGACTCCGGCCTGCTTCAACTGGTGCCGCCCGAAATCGGGGAAATCCTCGAATCCTTCCACTGATTTTATTAGTGCGAAGTCTCCGCCGGCCATAACGCTTATCGTGCGGTGCTCCATTTGGGGCATTTTCGCCGAGACTTCGGGATGTTCGCGCCAAAACCTTCGCCACGCCGCCTCCAATAGTATGCTCAGGCGTCCGGTCGCGCCGCAGCCGGTGAAGTAAATCCGCTTGCCTTGCCTGATTGCTCCAAGAAAGGCTGCGACAAGCTCGGCGAAGACTTCCCGGCCAAAGACTTTCTGCATGGCAGGGCCGATCTCCTCATCCACCGATTGCAGCATCCGGATTGCCCGGGGCAGGTCGCTGCTGGCAACCCGTGAAAGCTCCATCGTCTTAGGGTGAAAGGATTCGGTGAGCAGCTCACCCAGCCGAAACGCCTTCTCCTCGTTCAGGAATTTCTTAGCTTTTTCAATTGCATTTGACACCTAACGGTCTCCAAGAGCGGCGATTGCATTTGGCTGCAAGCCGCATCGGGCAAAATAGAGCGTGTATTCATACCATCCTGCGCGGGGAATGTAAACGGGGCGCGGGTTTTGGGGGAGGGTGCTCCGGCCTCGGTGAGGGCAGGGAATTGGGTTTGTATCTCGTATTTCGTATGTCGGATGTCGTGCAGCGTGAAGCGTGAAGCGTATCTCGGGGAGCGGAGCAGGGGCGGCGGGATTCGGCTTCGCCGCGATAAATCGGGTTCGTTTGGCCCTTCGACTTCGCTCAGGGTCGAGCAGGGCTCGAGTTTTGGGTTGGAATTGGGTTTGATTGGGTTTGTTTTTTCGGGCGGAGCGGAGCGGAATATTCGGATAAGTTCTTACCGCACAGGATGTTACGGCAGTTTTGACTTTTTGGAAATTGGGTTTGTTTTGCATAATCACGCCGTAGATTTGTGGTAAGATGGGTAAGATAAACAAGCTCGGCGTTACCGGGCGTTGAGAAGAGACTAACCACGAAGGAACACGAATGAGCACGAATTGAAACAACGGTTTGGAGGGGAGTATCATTATTCGGTCCGTTCCGATGAAAGGGATCTTCGATATTCAGTTTGATGGATATTATACTATATTAGGAGTTGTGTGTCAAGTGAATTTCAGCCACAGATTTCGCAGATTGGCGCAGATTAACACAGATTATTGGATTAGCCACAAAGACAGAAAGATATGAAAAATAGAGCCACAGAGGGACACAGAGAACACAGAGATTCGATGAAAAGGGCTTGGCCACGAAGACACGAAGGCAGGAAAGAAAAGCCGGAGGGTAACGGGGACAGAGAAGGGGTATCAGGGTACCAGGAAAGCAGGGAGTGGACATCAGGGGACCAGGGGATCGGGGGAGCGGGAGGTCTGCCGATTGATTATTGATGATTGATCGTTTAGAATTGATCCGGACGTGGGCGGGGTTAAGCGGGTCTGTGTTGCAGGTGACCAGCCACTTATCGGCCATTAGGGCAAATGATAAGATTGGTCTGCTTGTTCCGGTTTAGTCATCCTTGCCTTCGAGCCAGTGGGCGGCGAATACTGCGAAGTCCAGAAAATCGATACCGCCGTCGGCATTTAGGTCGCTGCGAATCTCCTGCCTTAGTACGGGGTACGTTGCCCCTTCATTTATTAGCCATATATCAACAAAGTCCCAGCCGGCATCGGTGAAGGTGCTCTGGGTCTGCATCTGGACGGTTGTCTTGCCTGTTCCGCCGGCGCTGGTCGCTTGTCCGCTGGTATCAATATCCCAGAAAGAGGCTGTAACTGTGCCGAAATAGTCGTATCCCACCAGGCCGCCGACGATTGAGCTTCCGGAAACGCTGCCGGTGGCGTAGCAGTTTGAGACCGTGCTGTTGTTCCATCCCAACAGGCCGCCGACATACCAGTATCCGCCGGAAACACTGCCGCTCGCGTAGCAGTTTGAGAGCGTGCCGTAGTATCTGTATCCCACCAGGCCGCCGACATAGGCAACTCCCGAAACAGTACCAGTGGCGTAGCACTTTGAGACCGTGCCGTAATTATTGTATCCCACCAGGCCGCCGACAGACCCGCTTCCGAAAACGTTCCCGGCAGCGTAGCAGATTGCGACCGTGCCGAAATGATTAATTCCCACCAGGCCACCGACCCAGCTAACTCCCGAAACAGTGCCGGCGGCGTAGCAGTTTGAGACCGTGCCGTCGTAGTAATTCAATCCCACCAGCCCGCCGACATACTTGTTTCCCGTAACAGTGGCGGTGGCGTAGCAGTTTGAGACGATGCCATAATCATTCAGTCCCACCAAGCCGCCGACATAATAGCCCGTGCCGGCATCGACATTTACATCTACCATACCCAGGTTTTTTATCTCGCCGTTAGTGCCGACGTCGCCGAAAAGAGCGATATAATCAGTACCCGTTGAAGTGTAGGTAAAGTTGCTGACGATATGGCCATTGCCGTCAAAAGCACCGGTGAAAGGATTGTCGTAATCGGTCCCAATGATATGAAACGCTGTCCCCGTGTAGGCGGACAAGTCGATATTGGCAGTGAGGATGAAGTGACTGGCCCAGTCCTCGGAATGTTGGCCAATCTCATCCATGTGGGCGGGCGTGTTTATCTGGAATGGATCACCTGCACTGCCGTCCCCGCCGTCATAAGTCCCTGTCGCAAAGGCATTGGCAGACAATACCGCCAGAGTCAGCAAAAAGATTGCCATTACCACCCACGTCTTTAGATTTGTTGAATTGCTCATTTTTATCTTCGCGCGAATATGTTTTTCGAGCACCACTATAGCAAATTATGCGACTAAAAGCATTATTCTGTCAAAAACACAAACGTCTCAATGCCTGTCCCATAATAACATACAAAGACCGTTAAAACAAGCAGAATACGCTTCATCTGTGACATATCGCGCTTAATACGCTACAACTGGCGTTTCATTTATGGCAGATAACGCTTCATCTGCGGCAAATCACCCTTCATCTGCGACATATTAAGCCTTATTTATTACGCATAACGCTTTATCTACGATAGATTAAACTTCATATATGGCATATCACAATTACTTTGTCATAGGTAAAGCCTACTTTTGCATAAGAGGTATTGTCAGATGTTGCGGATTGGATTACCGGTGGGAGAGTTAGTGGAATCGTGAGGATACCCTGTAAGCATCTTGTTGGCGTGGGGTTGTTGCCGGGGGGGGACAAAGAAGTTTCAAGTTCTTAGTTTTGAGTGTTGAGGTGTGATGTGTCTTGTTTGGGTTGGGTTGTTGCCGAGGGGTGGGTAATAGCTGTATAATCGGGCTGTAGAATGGTGGTTGGGGCGATGCAATAGTGATTTGCTGAATAAGGATACGATGGCGACGATGAACCGCATTGCGAAGCTTGCAGAGAAGAAGAGATTGCGCGTGGTTGGGCTGATGTCGGGGACGTCGGCGGACGGCGTTGATGCGGCTATCGTTGATATCGAGGAGTCGGGCGGGGGGTTGACTGGAGGGCACGGGCTGGCCTGCTCTGCGGAGTGCTACGCAGGCTCACGGAGCAGAGAAGCTCGTGCGACCGCGGCCAAGATGGCCGCGACACAAGAAGGCAGTGCGACCGCGGCCAAGATGGCCGCGACACGAGAAGGCCAGAGGGTAAATCTTCTGGCGTTTGATGTTTTTCCGTATCCGCCGAGCCTGCGACGTCGAATCCTGAAGCTCTGCGACCCTGAAGCAGCGCGGCTGGAGGATATTTGCCATTATAATTTCGTTTTGGGCGAGTTCTTTGCCGAGGCCGTCGCGAGGCTCTGCGAAAAGAGCGGGATCGCCATGCGATCGATTGACCTTATCGGCTCGCACGGCCAGACGATTTATCACAATCCCAAGCCCAGACGCAGCGGCGCAAAGGCGATACGCTCGACCCTGCAGA
>DATEBC010000240.1:0-5930 GCA_035288065.1 Sedimentisphaerales bacterium
AATCTCTCCGTATCGCCGCCCGGCCCCTTCATAGCATAGCTTTGTGAGATAGTCCTGCGGCTTCGAGCCGTCCTCAGGCTCGAAACGCGGGGCATGCCGGCTGCTCAGATCAAGCTCGACGTTGCACCGCTCGGCGACAGCGAGCGTATTGTCGCACGCCTCGTTGTGAGCGGCGAAAAGCTCCCGCATCTCGTCGGCGCTTTTCAAATAGACGTCCGGCGGATAAATCAGTCTGTCGGCGTCGGTGGCCAGTTTGCCCGTGCTTATCGCGCAAAGGCAGTTATGCGCCTCGTGATCGTCCGCTTCGAGAAAGTGCACGTCGTTGGTCGCTATAAGACCAAGCCCCATTTGTTTCGCCAGGTCAACAAGCCCCTCGACGAGTTCGGGCCTGTCGCCCTGGTGACTTTGGATCTCGATGAAGTAGCGTTCCGGGCCGAATATTTTCAGGTAGCTCTCCACCGCCGATCTGGCGGCATCTTCGTCGCCCCTTGCAATCGCAACGGCGACCTCGCCTTTGAAACAGGCGGAGGTGCAGATCAGCCCCTCGTTCAACTCGGCCAACACCTCCTTATCGATCCTGGGCCGATAGTAAAAGCCCTCCGTGTAGCCGATGCTCGCCAGTTTCAGCAGGTTCTTATAGCCTGTATTGTTCTGGGCCAGCAGTATCAGGTGAAACGCAGCGTCGGAAATGCTCGTTTTGGTCCGGTCGAGCCGGCTGCCTGGAGCGAGATATGCCTCGATCCCGATAATCGGCTTGATATGTACGGCCTTGGCCTTGGTGTAGAAATCCACGACCCCGAACAGGTTGCCGTGGTCCGTAACGGCAACAGAATCCATCTTAAGGGCCTTGCAGCGCTTCAGAAGCGAGGAGAAAGATATCGCCCCATCCAGCAGCGAGTACTCGCTGTGCAAATGAAGATGCGCAAATCCTTTATTCGGCATAGTTTATATCAGTCTCATAATCGTAATCAAGCACAGAGATTAAACGATGCTGCGCGCATAAGCAAAGGAAAAATCGCGTACAATGCCGTATGGGGATGCGGTCAGCGAGAAATGCGGTCCCAAGGCCTGCGACTGTTTCGGCTATAGTCCGAGAGACGCTATCCTGCTTGCTCACTTCCTGAAGCTCAGTATCTTAGACCCAGCACAGCCTCAAGAGAAGAGTTCTGTACTTAGATACCTCTCCGCCGTATCGGGCAGTATTGTGACGATAAGCTTGCCGGCGTTAGCCTTCCGCGAAGCGAGCTTGACGGCAGCGGCAACAGCAGCGCCAGACGATATGCCTGCCAAGATGCCTTCTTCCTTGGCCAGACGTTTGGCCATGCTGAACGCATCCTGATTTTCGATCAGGACGATCTCATCGATAAGCTTGCGGTTGAGGATATTGGGGACGAATCCGGCTCCGATCCCCTGAATCATGTGCGGACCGGCTCGTCCGCCGCTGAGAACGGGCGACGCTGAAGGCTCGACGGCAATGACCTGGACCGAAGGCTTGCGCGATTTGAGCACCTCGCCGACTCCCGTAAGTGTTCCTCCTGTCCCTACTCCTGCAATAAAGATGTCCACGGCGCCGTCGGTGTCCCGCCAGATTTCCTCAGCGGTGGTCTCTCTGTGAATTTGGGGGTTTGCTGGATTCTCGAACTGTTGCGGCATGAAGGCGCATTCGGTTCGTTCCACAATCTCGTTGGCTTTTTCTATCGCACCGGTCATCCCTTCCTCGGCGGGCGTCAAGACGATTTCGGCGCCGAGCAGATCGAGCAGCTTTCGCCGTTCAATTGACATTGATTCGGGCATAGTCAGTATCAACTTATAGCCCTTTGCGGCGGCAACCCACGCCAGCGCAATGCCCGTGTTGCCGCTGGTCGGCTCAACGATGGTTATTCCCTGCTTTATCCTGCCCTGCCGCTCGGCCTCCAATACCATGCTCACGCCGATGCGATCCTTGACATTCCCGGCCGGGTTGAAAAACTCCAGCTTGCCCGCTATTTTTGCCTTGCCGGCCCCAACAATCTTGTTTAGCCAAACCAATGGCGTTCGCCCAATAAGCTCCGTCATATCTTTCGCTATGTTAATATTACCTCTCAACCATATTCCAATAATGCCTAATTTTCGACTTGCTTATTCTCTATATACTCTTGTAAGACAACGGCATTATTTCTGAGATTGTCTTTGGCTGCATATAGTAGTGTTACAGTATTCTTCTTGCTTATTGCTCTTAACGTTTGCACCAGATTCTGTTTTGTTTGCAACTCTTGACAATACAGCTTCTTAAACTTATTCCAGCGTTCTGCTCTATGCGCAAACCAACTGCGTAGCTCGTCGCTGGGGGCAATATCCTTCATCCATTGGTCGATTTTAGCATCTTCCTTTCTCACGCCTCTGGGCCAAAGACGGTCCACAAGCATTCTAACGCCGTCGTTTTTGTCCGGCTGTTCGTAAACGCGTTTTATCTTCAACATAAACTTGTCTTCTGTTAACTAAAAAAACAATCCCCAGGAGGCGGACCTTGCAGGAGCCGGATACCTTATCACTCAAAATGAATCTCATTCTTTGCAGGCGGCTTTGGATTTTCAATAATTTTATCCCCGAACTCATCTCGCAACACGCGAACAAGCATATTCCACATTTCGGGAATCTGAAGGATGACACCTATCCTTATTCTGCCGCGACCCTTGCCGTTATTTTCATACCACTTTATAATTGTCGTGATGAAGCGAGGCACGTCCTCGTCCGAGATAAATTCGGCTATTTTGTGACCGATAATAGGGTGTCTTCCGTGCCTGCCTCCCACGCGCACGTTCCATCCTTTAATTCTTTCTTGCCAGCTATTTGTGGGACAGGCACGGATACAGTCTCCGCAGTATAGGCACTTTTCGGGATAATACTTCGGCTTGCCGGTTTCGGGGGCACATTCGATAGCGCCTTCTATACAGGCCTTTGAACATATTCGGCAACCTATGCACGTTTCTTCATCCCACTGCGGTTTGACAGCCCCCTGAAAACCGAGGTCCATCTCATTTGTTCTGGCGCAATCTATGGGACAACCCGAGAAAGATATTTTGAATTTGTGAGGCAGCTCGTAACCAAAGAATTGTTCATCTACAAGTTTTACCATTTTTTGCGTATCCATCAGCCCGTTAGGATTATATTCACAGCCGGAACAGGCGGTAGGGACCCTCGCACGCGGACCGCACGAAGCAATTTTTTGGTCAACTTGCCTTAGCTGCTCATAGATAGCTTTGAAGTTACGATAGTCAACGTAGGGTAGTTCAATCGACTGCCTGAAAGATAAGTGGACGTAATCGCCGGCATATTTTTTGGCCACCTCCACAATTTTTTCCAATTTCGAAAGGGGAACTCTCCCGCCAGGGCAGCGCAACCTCACTGTAAACATATCTTTCTGCCGTTGCTTGATTAAGCCGCCCGATTTTAAGGTGCCGAAATCAATCTCTCCTACTTTGCCTTCGATTTTAGTATCGACACTTACTTTATTTTTCCCATCCTCAATGAACTTATCCACCATTACTTAAGACCTCCATTTTTCTGAATCAAAAGTCTGAAAGCACCGTCAGAGTATTCCTCAACACTTACTATCCTATGACCTTCTTCTTTTATTGATCGTGGCACATTTCGTATTGGCTCTCCTGCGTCTATAATAATCTCTAAAATCTGCCCATCCGATAGCTGCTCTAACATAAGCTTGGTCTTAACGAAGTTAAGAGGACAGCCCACATTTCTTAGATTCAAACTTGTATGGATTTTTAACTGAGACATTTTATATCCGACTTATATATCTTTCTGCTATCTCCCAATCTTTACTTCGTTCCTGCTTAACCTCTACCATAATGATAAAATCTCACACTGTCAATTGTGCTTAAGGCAACTCCGACTTGAAGCGACATATTTATGGACCATAGTTAGAACAGGCGAACGTGAAATACCGCCAGGATTAATACCTAACCGGCCTTCGGGGATGGGAACCCCTAACTCGGAGAAATAATTCTCCCAGGCGGACAGAGTTGTCCCAGTATCGGGGTCGTTGAACGTCATCGGCTTTAGCTTGAATACCGGCTTGCCGTCGTTGGCCCGCATGAAGGCTTCATAGACAAGCTCCGAGCAATAATAGGCATCGTTGTCAATCGCGAAAACCTTATCATAGGGTTTGCCCTTCAATGAAAGGGCTTGTTCGATGGCCGGGGCAACCAAATCGCGATAGCGCTTCTTCAAGCGTCCCACCGCCGCCTTTGGCCTGCCTGCCGCATCCAAGCTGCGCGCGAGAAAGTCCTGCAACGCGGTGATTTTCACGCCTGCTGATACTGATTCTATTACAACGACCTCGCCGGCGTCGTTTCTTGCAGCGATGCCGACGTGCGAGAAATTCGCTCGTTTGTGGCCTGTCGTAACTTTCTCTATTGCATCGCACATCGCCCCGCAATCCAGGTCCTGGAGGAGCAAATCACCCGGTTCGGGTACAAAACCTCGGCGTTGTGCGGCTGAGCCGCCCCCGCATCCAAGGGCCAATACCCCAATTGAGAACAATATCAGAATTTGCTTGAATGAAGCCATAAGTCGCCCCGAGGGATGTGCTCACCCTTCTAAAATGTTTAATGGGATGTCGCTTGCGCAGCCATTTTCAACGACGAAGCATCTGGCCACAGGAGCGTCTGCTTCCCGCAGGGAGATGATTACATAAGCGATATTCGGGGTGAACGCCAGCCGAATATCCTCGGCCGAGGGCCTGGCCGCGGTGGCCGGGTGCGAGTGGTATATCGCAAGCATATCAAAGCCCGCTGCACGCATATCCTTTACAGCGGCGAACTGCTCTGCCGGCTCCATCACATAGTGATCTTCTCTGGCCTCGACATTGGTCATCCTGTACATCCGCTCGACGGTGTTGCCTCGCCCGGCAAGAATGCCGCATGCTTCTATCGGCGACTCGGCCCGGGCCTGTTCGAGCATCTGCTCAAATATTCGGTTGGGAATCTCCAATGTCAGCATTTGCAGTTCTTCAGATCGCATACGGTTCGGGCATCAGGCTCGTCCTCAAGTTCGGTTATCCGCGGGTTCGCGCCGCAAAGCGGGCAATTCGGATTACGCTTCAAGCGTATCTTGCGAAACGCCATATTCAGCGCGCTGAAAGTGAGCAGCTCGTTCGTCAGCAGCTCGCCGATCCCCAACAGATACTTCATAGCCTCAGTCGCCTGCAGGCAGCCAATCACCCCGGCCAGCACGCCAAGCACCCCCGCCTGAGAACAGGAGGGCACCGACCCGGCAGGCGGCGGAGAATTGAAAACGCAGCGATAGCAGGCCGTTTCGCCCGGCAGCACCGTCATCAACTGGCCGTCAAACCGAAGTATCCCGGCGTGGGAGAATGGAACCCTCTCGAAGTAACAGGCGTCATTAACCAGAGACTTCGCCGCAAAATTGTCCGTCCCGTCCAATACAAAATCGTACTCTCGGATAACTTCTCTGATGTTGTTTGCCTTGGCCCACTGTCGATAGGTCTTCACGGTAACATCGGGGTTCACCGCCAGAATCTTGGCTTTGGCCGAAGCAACCTTTTCGCTCCCAATATCATCGGTATGATGAATTATCTGCCTCTGAAGATTCGTAAGATCGACCCTGTCCGCATCGACTATGCCTATTGTCCCGACGCCCGCAGCGGCCAGATACAAGGCCGCCGGCGAACCTAAACCGCCGGCCCCGATGATCAGCACCTTCGATGCAAGCAGTTTTTCCTGCCCGGAGCCGCCGACCTCCTGCAGGATTATTTGCCGACTATAACGCTCAATCTGTTGCTCGGTTAGTTCCACAAGCATCTCCTAATCGCTGCTCTGAGCTGCGACCACATCTGACCCGCCGTGCCGCCGACGCTACGCGGGCGGCTCGTCGCGGCAGGTTCTTAAATCAGAAGACTACCCTGCAAATAA
>DATEBC010000241.1:0-5173 GCA_035288065.1 Sedimentisphaerales bacterium
CGGCAAAGAAACTCGAAAAGACGATCCGGTTGCCCAACGGAAGCATGGGCCTTCGAGACGTTTGCGTCTCGCCCGACGGCAAATACGCTTATGTCACCCACGTCCTCGCTCGTTACCAGCTCCCCACCACCCAGCTCGAAAGAGGCTGGATGAACACCAACGCCCTGAGCATCATAGACGCCGGCGAAAAGAAACTGGTCAATACCGTCCTGCTCGACGACGTTGATCTCGGCGGGGCAAACCCCTGGGGAGTAAAATGCACCGCCGACGGAAAGTACGTATGCATTGCGCACGCCGGCTCACATCAGATAAGCGTGATCGACCGCGAAAAACTTCACGAGAAGCTCGCCAAGGCCGCCGCCGGAGAGAAGGTCTCCGATGCGACGTCATCATACGATGATGTCCCCAACGACTTGTCCTTCCTCGTCGGCCTGCGGAGACGAATCAACCTGACCGGCAACGGGCCGAGAGGCTTGGCCCTGATCGGGACAAAAGCGTACGCCGCCGAGTACTTCACGGACAGCCTGGGCGTCGTCGATATCAACGCGGATGTCCGCCCCAGAGCAGAATCAATCGCACTCGGACCCGAAAAGCCGCTCACCGAGGTGCGAAAAGGCCAGATGTTCTTCAACGATGCCAACCTTTGCTTTCAAAAGTGGCAGAGCTGCTCGAGCTGTCATCCGGGCGAAGCTCGGCCTGACGGCCTGAACTGGGACCTCTTGAACGACGGGCTCGGCAATCCCAAAAACACCAAGAGCATGCTGTTGGCGCACCAAACGCCGCCGTCCATGGTCACAGGGGTCCGCGAAACCGCAGAAGTCGCCGTTCGCGCAGGGATAAAGCACATCCAGTTCGCCGTAAGACCCGAATCCGACGCCGTCGCTATCGACGAATACCTCAAGTCGCTAAAGCCGATACCGAGTCCCTATCTGAAAGAGGGCCGGCTGAGAGCAGCAGCCAAGCGGGGCCAGGAAATCTTTGAAAAGGCAAACTGCGCCTCCTGCCACCCCGCCCCGCTCTACACCGATATGAAGAAATACAACATCGGCACCGGAAGAGACAGGGAGAAAGACACCCTCTTCGATACGCCTACACTTATAGAGGTCTGGCGAACCGCCCCCTACATCCACGACGGGCGCGCCGCCACCATGAAGGACGCTCTCACCAAACACAACTCCGACGACAAACACGGACATACATCCGGTCTAACCGACGCCCAGATAAAGGACCTTGCCCTATTTGTCCTCTCGCTGTGACCCTATCCGCCTGAGGCTTACCAGCCAAAGGTTGTGCCCCTGACAGTAGGGACGTTTCGCCGGCGGGGGCGGTATATACCCCGCCTGTTACAAGCCCCGACCGTAACAGGCTGTGTCATAATGGCAAAATACACCCAAATCGGCATGATGACCTTCGTTCTTTGCTCCAAATCAGGGGCGAAAGACGCAAATTCCCAATTGCGACACAGCCTGTGCGCTCGGGGTGACAAGAGGGGGGCGGGACGAGGGCGCAGCGAGATAGTGTTGGTCGGGAGCAGGCTGCACAGAAGAGAATACCCGCAACGTAAAGTTGCGGGCTAACCGTGCCCCGGGTATCTGCCCCGCCCATCCGCCGCAGGCGGAGCGGGGCTAAACGTGGCGGCGCGTTAATCCACCGCTTTTTCGGGCAGGAAGAAGGTGCCCGGGCCTACGCCCACGCCCGGCGGATACGGAGCCCCGGTCGCGCGGTCGAAAATCACTTCCATCGGCACAACCTCTGATGCCGCATAGTCGTCCACGTGTCCGTCGGCGTACCCCGCGTGAAGCCTGATGCCGAGAGCGGACAAAGGAACATCCGCACCCGGACCCGACCACCAGTAGTAAGCAGACGCAAACGCAGTCTGCTCCACAATACCGGCGTCTTTGAACTTCTCGCAACTGCTAAAGACATCCGGGCTGCGCCAATGACCAAACCCGAAATAGCAGCTAACGAGCAGGCTGCTCTCGCCCGGACAACCTGCAGCGGTTGATGGCCCCTCGAACTGTGAGCCAGGACCCAAAAAGCCGGTGTAGTCCCAATAGAAACAATACGTACTGATCAAAGGCCCGAACCCAACGACGGGATTGACCCATGCATCCCCGCCATCCCACGCATCCTTAAGATACTCATGCTCCCGCGGGGCATTTCGGCACGCCATTGTGCCGGCTTGCGAAATGTAGCTGCCTAAATAGGCGCTCATCGAACGATGCAGCCCGGGGAACCGCCCTTCAATCGCCGTCAATGTGGTAGGTTCGGACCAGTTCCAGTCTGTATCTGCATATCCGTCGCCATCTAAGTCTTCAGGGACTCCTATAGTCGCCACTGAGTCGGGAAAAGAATCATCGTTATCGACTGCATAGCAAAGAAGCGCTTTGACGATCTGATTCTGATCCGTCGCCCCCAGAAGACTACGCGCCTGACGTCGCACCTTCCCGAGTGCTGGAACCAGTATCCCCATCAATAATGATATGATTGAAATGACAACGAGGATTTCTACGAGGGTGAACCCTCCACCATTCCCCCGATTAAGTCCCGCAAGGGACGCCTTGCGGCGAGCGACCCTATCCGCCTGAGGCGGACCAGGTTTATCTCCCGTTCCTGGACACATTATATAATTCTCAGCGGGTCAACAATACACCAACACCTGCTCTATTATATCAATGTGCCCGGGTTCTGTCCAGAAAAAGTCAAAAAAAATGCTTCTACCCCTAAATTATTCCCCATTTTGGTCTGTGCTACCGCGTTTTAGCAGCGAAATCCGTCAAACACGGCCCTATTCGGCCCATTCCATTGCAGAAAGCCAGTTTTCCGCGACCAAAGCGAAGTCTTTCAAATTTATAATGCCATCGCGATTCAGGTCCCCCGCCAGCGGCCATTCGCTCATACTGGCGTAATAAGTGCCGCCGAATGCCCCCATATTCAGCCTGCCGCCGTTTGGTCCGCCGCCGGCGGCGGACTCCTGCGACGGATTGACCGACGGATCGCCGCCATCCACGCACGGGCTGGTAACATCGTCGAGAACCCATTCGCTCGTCGTCGGACGGTGCCTGCCGCGCTGCGAACGCAAATGGTAATCCCCACCCGCCAAATCCGCGAATAAGGGATCGGAGGTGATATTGCCCTCGCCGGCCAGACCCCGCTCGATGCAACTGTACGTTACTGCGCCGCAGGAGACTTCACAAGCAAGGTCGGCATCGATATTATTCCAGAAAATGCTGTTGCTTATACTCGGATTGCCCCAAGCGGGCTTCGAGAGCCCGATCTTATTACCCACCACCGTAACATTTGTAATCGTCGGCGAACAACCCCAGACAAGAATCCCAGCGTATTTGTAGCAATTCCGGATCACAACATTTCTCAGCACGCTGTTTGCATCCTCAGCGTGCTGGAACGTCACGGCGTAGCCGTTTGGAGACTCCAGAATCGTCGCGTCGCTGCCTTCCCCCATAACTGTAATCGCCTTGCCCATGAAGCGAACATCCTCCTGATATACGCCGGGCAGGACTACCACCGTGTAACCTTCGGTGGCCGAGTTTATTCCCTTCTGAATCGTCGCAAAAGCAGTCTCCGGACTCAAGCCGCTATTATTGTCGTCGCCGTTGACGCCATCGACGTACCATCTTAGCATGCCCGCAAATTCATAAGCTCCCATATCGACAACGTCGCGGATTATGCGCTGGTTCCCGTCCAGGTCGGTTATCACAAAGGGCGGAAGTGCGGCGTTGTCGCCGGCATCGATACAGAGCGAGCCTGCGCTTATCCTAAGGTCGTCGTCTTCGGTCCCGGCAACGTCGTCGGCGCCGTCTGCGTCTGCAAAGTACGCATCCGACCCGATATTGCCCGTCCCGCCGAGCAGTCCGCTCCAACCCTCGACGCAACTGTAATCAATTGCAGGCGCCCCGCCCGCGTGGGATATCTGAGCGTTTTCGACGTTTCCGCCGCTGTCGGTATTGCCCTGCAATATGCAGTTGACCAAAACAGGTTCGGCGCTCTGGCTGTAAATCCCGCCGCCGCTGGTTCCGGAGTTTGCGCTAAAGGTGCAATTTGTCAGCCTGACGGTGTCATCGAGGATGTTTAAGCCGCCGCCTTTGTTGCCGGTTGAATTGGCGTTGAACACACAGTTCACAAGCGACCCGCCGCCGGCGGTTCCGCCCCACCGACTCATCATGCCGCCGCCGGACCGCCGCGCCGTATTGGCGCGGATAACGCAGTTTATCAGCGTCGGACTGCTCTGGTCGCAGAATGTCGCGCCCCCGTCGCCGCCGTCCCCCGTCGATGCGGCAACCGAATTATCCACAAACAAACAATCATCCAGCATCGGGTTGCTCTTGTAGTTGTACATCCCGCCGCCACCGAGATCGTCGTCTGCGCTATCGGAAAACGCGCGATTCTCGATGAAGCTCGCGCCGGTGATGGCCGGGTGCGCCTGTTCATTGTACATGCCGCCGCCCCTGGCAGCCGAGTTCGCGGTGAATCTGCAATCCGTAACCGTGGGGCTGCCCGATATGTTTAGCATTCCGCCGCCGTTCCCCGCCAGAGGCGGGTCGGCGTTGCCTCCGCTTATAGTAAAGCCATCCAAAACCGCTGTGGAATTCGTGCCGCTGCCCGTTACGACGTGGCAGCTGTTTTCAGCGTTGTTCTCGAATCCTGCGCCGTCATCGGCTGCAAGGTCGCCGCTCAGTATGGACCCGTAAGCGACCAGATCCCGCACTTTAGGACTCGGCTGGCCAAAACCTGCAAAACCGCCTTTCACTGAAACTCCGTCAATCAACTGGAACGTCGCCGCCCGGTCGCCCGGCGTAATCCCGGCTCCGCTATCGGGCGTATAAACGCCCGCGGCAACGTGGATACGGTCACCGCTCGCTGCCGACGCCAGGGCATCCTGAAGGTTGTCAAAAGCGTCCGCCCAGGTCGAGCCGTCGTTCCGGCCCGTCGAGTCGCCGTCAACATAAATCGGCGCCTCCATAAACAATTCATACACATCCGCCGTAGTCAGAGGACAGCTATAAATGCGAACATCGTCAATCAGCCCGTCCCAATACCGTCCTCTCTGCTGCTCGTTCTCCCCGATGAATACGTTGTACTCGCATACGCTCACACCGTTGCTCTCGGCCACGGGACTAGCGGAATCCTCCACGCCGTCAACGTATAAACGCAT
>DATEBC010000242.1:0-3218 GCA_035288065.1 Sedimentisphaerales bacterium
GAACCCGGGCGATTTGCCGTCGTCTTTGCCATACGATTTAATTTCATGCAGTTTTTAGTGTTGTGCTGCTCAAGACCAGGGTATAAAATCCAGTATTATGGTCTTTGTAACCTGACGTCCGAGTGCTCCAAGAGTTTTATATCTCATATTATAGATTTTGTCGTTACGATAATCTTTTTGGCGGCTCTTTTCAACTATGCATAAGGAATTTTTACTGTGCTGAAGAGACTGAAAATCTGCGATGGCAGACTTGGCGAGTGCGCCGACGGCGAGGCCCTTGTCTTTGTCTATATCGCACCGGACGAATCTGAAAAGAAATATCTGGTCGAAGAATTGAAAATCGACGAGCACACCCTTCATTCATCTCTCGACCCGGACGAGCTAAGCCGGCTTGAATTCGAGCCTGAGCACGTGGCAACCATTCTTAAGCAGCCAAAACACTACGCCCCTCAGGATGAGTTCCTGTTTAGAGTCCTCTCTACGGGAGTATTCATCTTCAAGGACACACTCATAATCGTTGTCGGCGAGGATGCCCCCCTCTTCGAGGGGAAACCCTTCATTAAATTGCAGTCCGTACATGACATATTCCTGCGGCTGATCTATCGCGCAATCGCTCATTTTCTCGAGCACCTCAGAGCGATTCACCAGATATCAAACGAGCTTGAGCACCAGATAAACGTTTCCATGGGGAACAAGTATCTGCTCAATCTGTTCACTCTGGAAAAAAGTCTGGTGTATTATCTCAAGGCTATCCATTCAAACGGCGTCCTGATAGATAAGCTCAAGAACAACTCCGCCAAAATAGGCTTCTCGCAGGAAAATATCGAATTCCTCGACGATATGTACATTGAAAATAACCAGTGCATCCAACAGACTGAAATTTTGTCTCAGGTTCTGGCCAGCCTCATGGATGCTCGTGCCTCTCTGATCAGCAACAACCTGAACATTCGGATAAAAGCTCTCACTCTGATAACTATCGCTATTATGCTGCCGACCTTTGTTGTCAGCCTCTTTTCGATGAACGTCAGAATTCCGCTCAGCAAGTGTTATTATGCCTTCTGGATAATATTTGCACTAGGCCTTGCTTCGTCCTCTGTGCTTGGCTTCCTTTGGTGGCGAAGAAAATGGTGAGAATTCCGTGGGCGCCCCGGTAGTCTGTATCAGGTAAAATCCGGGGCGTCATTGTGAGGAGTCCGCCTTGCGGCGGAAAGCAATCTCTCTCTCGAAAGCATGAGATTGCCACGAGCCGCCCCGCCGAGGCGCGTCTGCGACTTCGGCGGCTCTCGCAATGACAACCCGGTAAATGAAGCGTTACAGATTAGGGGGGCCCTTCATACTACCGGTTCAAGCCGGCATTCAGGAGCATTTTGATGTCTTTTTCAAATACGGGTTTCTTTCGATAGCCGACGTACTTGCTCCGGATTTTTCCCGTTCTGTCAATAACGAAGGTTGTGGGGAGGATTCCTTTTGTATTGTATTGTTTGCTGACGTCTTCATTGCCGATAAGCATTGTATAATTTATGGGTTTCTTCTTGAGGAATGGCCTGACGTCGTCGGCTCCGCCTTCGTCGAGGGAAATGGCGATTATCCCAAGACCTTGGTCCTTGTATTGGTCGTACAGCTCGATGAAATGCGGTATCTCGGCGACACAGCCGGTGCACCAGGTTGCCCAGAAGGTTACGATAATTACCTTGTCTTGGAAATCAGAGAGGCTGATTTGGTTTCCGTTCACGTCGGGCAGGGTGAATGGCGGGGCGTATCCGTAGTCGGCCTGCTTTTTCGCGCACCCGGCGACGATAGAGATTAGAACAGAAAAGACAAATACTTTTCCGGCGGTCGGCTTAGTCATTTTGCAGAATCTCCTTTGGCTCCCGGATCGGAAAACCGGCGAGCGTGTATGATACGGCGTTTTCGGGGCATACATCTTTGCAGTCGAGGCAGCGGATACAGTCGGCGGCGTTAGGGTCTTCGTACACCTTTATATCCGTCGGGCACACTTTATTACATTTGTTGCATTTTGTACACTTGGTTTGGTCAACTGAGAGTCTCAAGACGCTTGCTCGATTAAAGAAGGAGAAGATCGCTCCGAGGGGACAAGCGGCCCTGCAGAACGGTCTCTTGACGGCGACCATCGCGGCGAGGAAGAACACGACGATGAGGACTTTGAGTACGAACATTCCGCCGAGCAGCTCTCGCAGAGACGGCTCCAGTATGAGCATTGGGACGGCGCCTTCGAGGCCTCCGGCGGGGCAGAGCTTGCAGAACCAGGGCTGCTTGGTGAGGAAAGGAATTGCAAGGACCAGAATCCCCAGGGCGGCGTACTTGCCGCAGCTTAGCCAACGAGGCAAAGAGAACTTTCGGGAGCGAATCTTATGAAGCAGGTCTTGCAGCAAGCCGAAGGGGCATATCCAGCCGCAGGCCATTCTTCCTATCAGAGCGCCGGTTATGCCCAGGATGCCGATTGTGTAGAGTGTGATATAGTACGCGCCGTGGGCGAGGAAGTATTGGATTGTGCCGATGGGGCAGGCAGAAACGGCCAGCGGACATGCATAACAGTTCAAGGCGGGGACACAGAAGCCCTTCAACGGGCCTTGGTATATCGTTCTTGAAACGAGCGAGAACCAATAGGAATTGGTCAACGCCGCACAGAGGGCTTGGCAGATTCTTCTCCACCGAATGCTTTGCATAGTGTTACCCGATTCCTATGCAATCGAGGCAGAGTATAGTCGCGTGTCGGAGGACTTTGGCGATTTCGCCGAGAATTATGCCGCACAACAGGAGAATGACGAATAATGTCAGCAGGATGTAAGGCGCTTTCTTTCTCATTGATTCCCGTCTTCCATATCATCTTGTTTGTCGGCGGTTATTCCGGTCAAGTAATCCTGTAGTTTGTCTGCGAATGCGAATCCGTGCATTCTGAGCGGCTCTTTTGCCCCCGGCAGAAGGAGGATACTGACCGGCACTCCTGGTTCGCCGTAGGCTTTCAAGGCTGCGGTGGCAGGAGAGACATTATCTGTGGTGTCGGCTTTGACGGGCAGGATGTTCTTCTGCTCTATGAGCGCGGCGATATTCTTGCGGGTGTAAACGAGTTTGTCGGCGGCCTGGCAGCTAAAGCACCAATCGGCGGTGAATTTGATCAGGACGGGTCTCTCCTCGGCCAATGCGTTTTCTATGGCGGCGGGGTCATATTCCCGCCAGTCGATAAGGTCGGCCGGCGG
>DATEBC010000243.1:0-12639 GCA_035288065.1 Sedimentisphaerales bacterium
CAAGGGATTTTAAGTCCCTAGTGTCTGCCTGTTCCACCACTCCGGCGACAAATACCGTATCTCGTATCTCGTGAAGCGTATTTCATTTCGCTTCACGCTTTGCTTGTTAGGAACACTCGGCGGCCTTACCCGCACATCCGAGCACGTGCAGCTTGTGTTTCACCATTGCTTTGATGGCCTCTCTGCCGGGGCCCAGGTACTTGCGAGGATCGAATTCGCCCGGCTTCTCGGCGAAGACCTGCCTGATCTTTGCCGTCAGCGCCAGGCGGAGGTCCGTGTCGATATTCACCTTGCATATCGCCATTTTTGAAGCCTTGGTGACGGCCTCCTCCGGAACGCCCATGGCATTCGGCATAGCGCCGCCGTATTTGTTGATCAGATCGACAAATTCCTTCAGAACACTGCTCGATCCGTGCATCACCAGCGGAAATCCCGGAAGCCTCTCGCCAATCTCCTCCAGAACGTCGAAGGCCAGCTTCGGCTCGCTCTTGAACTTGTATGCCCCGTGGCTGGTCCCGCACGCTATCGCAAGCGAGTCGCAACCACTCTTCTCCACGAATTCAACTGCCTGGTCCGGGTCGGCTATGTGCTTGGCCACGTCCTCGACACCAACGACGTCTTCTTCGATGCCGCCGAGCTGCCCAAGCTCGGCCTCCACCACAACATCGCGCGGATGGGCGTATTTGCAGACTTTCGTGGTTATTGCGATGTTCTCTTTGAACGGCAGGTGCGACCCGTCGATCATTATCGACGTAAAGCCATCATCTACGAACTCCTTGCACGTCTCGAAGTTGTCGCCGTGATCGAGGTTTATCGCAACGGGAATATCGGGATTCTCCGCCACAACCACGTCGATAATCGCCCTGAGATAGCTGTTCTTGGCGTATTCTCGGGCGCCTCGAGAGACCTGCAGGATAACCGGGGCCTTCTCCTCGGCCACGGCGGCTATAATGCCCTGCGTTATCTCCATATTGTTCACATTAAATGCACCGACCGCATAGCCGTTTTTGTAGGCCATCTCAAACATTTTTTTGGTGTTGACCAACGCCATAAGACAATCTCCTTTTATGAGTTTTGAGTTTTGAGTTTTGAGTTTTGAGCTTAACTAAGCACTCAAAACTCAAAACTCATAACTTATCCCGAGTCCCCCAAATTCATAAATCGCCTCGCCGCGGCCCGATACCAAGATCCGAAACGCCCTGCGGCCATATACTGAATACGATTCCCCGTTCGTCCAGCGACTCGTCCGTCCGGAACGTCAGGCCCCAGTACATCCTGTGATAATGCCTTATCAGGCTGATTTCGCTGCCTACCGTCGCCCCGTAGTCAAAATCGATTTCCTGTGAGAAAACAACCGTGTATCGAGGGTCGAGCACGTAGGTAATCGCAAATACAAATGCGTTCGAACCTTCCTGCAGTTTGGCGCCGGTAGTCGGGTCGTATATGGAAATGCGTTTCAAGTATCTGCTGCCCACATAATAGCTCAAATCGGGCCACCGCATACGTGAGAAACCTATGTTGAACTGCTGCACGACCCCGCTTTGCAGGTCGTAATTCATATCCGACAGTAATGCAGTCGTATCGCTGATTCGCCACGTATAATCGGCCCCGACGTAATCGCGCCTTACGCCGTACATTGAACTGCTGCGTCTGTCTGTCTGCGGCAGGTTCATACTGGAGGTATTAACCATCGGTATAAACGGCTTGTTCCAGATAAACTGGTCCGCTCCGGCCGATGCGTCGCCGTCATTGTTGACGAATGTAACATCCGTATTGAGCCGCATCCAGTCAACCGTCCGGCGCTGCTCGCCCGTGCCGCGCTTGGTTTGAAGCCTTTGAGACAAGCCGAGGTTCACAATATCGCGCTGCTCGATCACCGATTCGCCCTCATGGTAACTGACGGCTGTTATATGCGGCCCCACAATGTGACGCAACTGATCCACGTCCAGCAATCGCGACCTGGCGCCAGGATAGACCTTCCACCACGGCTGC
Organism: Sedimentisphaerales bacterium; assembly: GCA_035288065.1. Lineage (GTDB taxonomy): Bacteria > Planctomycetota > Phycisphaerae > Sedimentisphaerales > Anaerobacaceae > JAFGCD01. The sequence continues at coordinate 1,993 of DATEBC010000243.1, forward strand.
CGCGAGACACGAACACCCGTCTCGCCGTAATAAACATCGTCCTCCCGTGCGCCCGTCGCCCCGTCGATCTCCCTGTAGAATCCCATCCTGTCTTCGTACGCCGCCGTGCCCGCTACAAATGGAACCACCTTCACCTTGCCCAGAGAAAACGGCATATCAACCTCGTTCCGCGTCGTGGCGAACGTAAAGAACTGCTCTGGACCTGCCGGGGCCGTCGATGAGGCGTAACGCTGCCGGAATCGGCTGATTTGGTTGTCGCTGTAGAACGTCAGACGGTCGTTGAAGAACGATTGGCCCGTCCGGTGGAACTCGACGGTCGGCAGTTCCTCCAACTGGTTGACGAAGTCGTTTATTCGCACCTTGGAAAGGAATGAAAGGCCCCAGTTATCCTCGATGCGCTTCAGATGAAGCAGGGTCTCCTGCTCCTTGCCCACGTTGTACTCGCTGCGATAGTAACTCTCGAGGAAATTCTCATCGGACAAATACCCGATTTCCCCTGTAAGCTGCCAATTGTCCGGCAGGAACTGCCTGTGCTGCCAGAGGAACCGGCCGCGCAAGTCGCCATCAGGCTCAAGATTCTTCCGCGTCGCGTGCCTGCCCAGCCTGTCTTCGCCCTGGTCGTTAATTACATACCCGATAACTCTCCCGAAATAGTTCTCTCGCACGTACTCGACCTCTATGCCGACGCCGACGCCGCGCTTGCTGTAATAATCCACTGCAAGTGTGCTTTCAGTGCCCTCAGGCTCCTGCAGGCCCAAAAGCCTGGCAAGATACCATCGCGACTCAAGCATATACCCCCACCTGCTGTTCTGGCCGAAGTGCCCGCTCTTGAGCGCCGTATCGGGCCTTTCCAGGTTGCTCCGCATACGATCCAAATGGAGGACCGTCATGTCGTACATCCTCAAATTAACGTCGCGCATCTGGGCATCATAGCTGCTTTTGGTCACGCCGTCTTTCTGCTCGTCGGCAGGGGTCGTGTCGGTTATGTTCATGCTCTTTACGTCAAGCGACATCTGCGGTTTATGGAATTCACTCGTGGTTACCGTAACGTCCTCGGCGCTGAACTTGTTCTCCGCGACCTGCCTTAGCTCCTTGGCGCGAACATAGATCGGAATACCCTCGGTAAGACTGAAATTCCTCATCTCGGCATTCTCAATAATCGCCTTGTTTTGCTCGAAGTCGTAGTAGAGCTCATCCGCACGAATCGTTCGCTGCCCCTCCGTCATCAAGACATCGCCGGAGAGGTAAATGCCCTTGACCGCGCCCATAGCCAGCAGATCTTCCGCCTTGGGCTGCTCCTTGTTGGGGTCCGTATGGTCGAGGGAAAAGAAAACAACCGCGTAGTCCGCCTGCAGCTCCAGCAAACCGCCCGCTTCATCCTGCTTCTGCCACAAATAAAACCTGTTAATCAGCGTGGCGACGCCGGGCGTTTTTGTCGATTCGAATTTCCAGGGCTTCTCGCCGGCCGGCGATATGTTTATCGGATACCGAAACTTCGGCGGCTCGTTGGGCTCTTTCACTCCCGGCTTCACGGTTTTGACTTTTTCAGGCGGCTTGGGAACGGGCAAGTTCGCAGCTTTGACAATCTGCTCTCCCACCCCGGCATCTCGCAGCGCAAGAACGGCTTTCGTATAAAGCTCGCTGCCGTGCGGATCGGCCACTTTTCGGTCGTCCGCCGAGACAAGCACTTCCCCGCTCACGGTGAACCAGACGACCATTCCTCGCCCGTCCCTGGTCGCGACCTGGTGCAGATCGGTCGCCAAGGCCGTGGCAGACTTTTGCACCGAGATGCTCTCCCCCAGGTACGCTATCGCCGTGTAACCGCCCCGGCCCGTGTCGCCGAATTCCTCTGGTCTGCTATAGAGCCATACCACCGCGCTGCCGCTGGAGAATTGGTTTGCGCCGATAGACATCGTCAGCCCGTCGGTGAATACAAGGATATGCTCCCCGCTGCTCAACCGATGGCTGACTACCGATGCGCCGTTGATGTGCAGGTCCTGCCCTGCAAGTATCTCGGCCTTGTCGGGCTCTGCCGACCGCGAGACATGGCCATACGCTGCGGCCAGCAGAATCAAAATGTACAGCAGCTTCCGTGGCATTATTGCTCTTATAATCTCGTAGTCTGTCAAGTTTGAGTCTGTTGGTGAAAACCCCACATAAAACGTGGGGCCAAGTATTCAGCCTGCGACAACAAATCCGGCCCGGGATACGCGCGGGCGGGACGCCCGCGACACGAGCCGCAGGTTTCGACCCACAAAATTGCACGTGACAAAGTACTCGTAAGCCCCCAGGTTCATCCTGGGGGTCTAACCCCCAACATAAAGTTGGGGGCTTGCTGGGGCCTTCGACCCGTACTTCCCGCAAATTATAGCCGCCAATGCACGCAAGGCCAGCAAAAATCGCCGTAATAATAGCTGCGACTTGATTTATCGCAAGCCTTCCGGTAAAACCGTCCAATATTGTTGACGGTTCCGGTAATATGGATAGGCCATGTGGCTAGGCCACGGCTTAACCGTCCCCACGGGACGGCTTAACCGGCTTAACCATCGCCAAGACGTCCGGCAGTGCGAACGTGTGAAAACATGGCTAGGCCATGGCTTAACCAAGGATGCCGAAATGCCTGGAAAAGACTACTCAGAGCACCAAAAATCCGTAATATCGGGCTATTACGCCAACCTTGACGCGATAATGCTCGCAAAGCTCAGCGAGCTGGTCTCCGAGCTTTATTTGGCCCAGACGCCGGGGCGCAAGAGCCAGCTCTGGATAAGGGCCGAAAAAGCGATGCTAAAGCTCAAAATCGCTCCCGCAATTATCCGGCACATCATCGAACGCAAAGACCCCCAAATCCTGGCGAAGAACCTCCAGGACTGGCTAAGCGCCGATAATAAGAAAAGGTAGCATTACCGCAGCCCGGGCCGCGAAATCGCCTTTTTGGTTCCTAACGCTTGTGCCGATAAGCGATTATGCCGATATATGAGGAATCAGAACAAGACAGCATGAATCGCGTTTTTTTCGCTGCTTTTCAGTGGTGCCGTAGATGAACGAGCAATACTCTGCTTCAGCAAAGGTCTATCATGCCGCGGGACTCGGAGAGTTCAGCATCCTCGACCTGCTTGCCTACTTTCAGGAGCACGGCGCCATGCGCGTCTCGGACCTGCACCTTAAAGTCGGCGCCCCGCCCACCTATCGCATCGACGGCGACCTCGTAAGGCTCAAGGGCCCCCCTGTTACCCCTGACGTGGCGCAGAAGCTCATATACCCGCTTGTAGCCGAAGAAAAATTGCAGAAACTCGATACGCAGCGCAGCATCGACTGTTCATATCGCCTCGGTTCCATCCAGTTTCGGATAAATATCTTCGTGGATAACGACGGGCTCGCCGCGGCGATTCGCGCACTGTCGCTGGACATCCCGAAGATCGAGGAGGTCGGCTTCCCGAATTCCGTGTGGGAAGACATTGTGGCGCGCAAGCACGGCCTGGTCCTTATCACCGGCATAACCGGCGCCGGAAAATCAACAACGATCGCATCGCTGATTACCCGAATAGCCGAGAAAAGCGCCTCAAGGATCATAACCATCGAGGACCCAATTGAGTATCTGCTCACCCAAAAGCAGTCGATCATCTCCCAGCGTGAGGTCGGCAAAGACGTAAAAAGCTTTCTCCAGGGCCTGCGAGAAATGCTCCGCGAGGACCCGGACATTATCTTCGTCGGCGAAATGAGAGACCCCGAAACAATAGCGATGACACTGATGGCCGCGGAAACCGGCCACCTGGTCTTCTCCACCCTGCACACAAGGGACAGCACGGGAAGTATAACAAGAATCCTCGATTACTTCCCCGCTGGCAGGCAGGCGGAGGTCCGAAATCAGCTATCGCTCGGACTGGCTTATGTCATCAGCCAGAAGCTCGTGCCCAGAAAAGACGGCAAAGGCCGGCTCATTGCGATGGAAATCCTCAACAACAACTACGCCACCGCTAATCTGATTCGAACCGGAAAAATCGAGCAGATGTACACCCAACTGCAGACGAAAACTCGCAACAGGCCCGACGAAAAAATGATTACCCTCGAAAAGCACCTTTCCATGCTCGTTAAGCAGGACAAGCTCGACCTGCTCGAAGCAAGAAAATGGGCAAACAACTTAAAAACCTTCACAGACGCAATGCAGCAGGACTAAGCCACTCTAACAATACTCTACCTGTCATTCCCATCGCATCTCCAAGCGTCACTCTCTATAAACTAATCCTGCCCGTTTCAACAGAGCGGCCCGCACCATGAATCATTGGGCTTTGAGCGCAGCTATTTCAGCCTTGAGAGTTTGATTCTCCGCTTGTAACGTCTCGACCTTCTCGTTCAGCCCCTTGACCGCCTCGGTCAGAACCGTAATCATCCCGCCCAAGCTCCTGCCTTCCTCTTCAACGATCTCAATATCGTATTCTTCTCTTTCACGCACCTTGCCGGTAGGGTCCGTATATTCGACAATCCGCTGATTTGTCTTCTCCACGCGCTTGAGTGTAGCCCTTGCCAACGCCGGAAGCGAACTGTGCTCAATCTCGCCGTCAACGCTTCTCGTATTCACTATTTCGCTCAACGCATCCTGAGCCGAGCCGGTATAGCCCGGAGTGTTGTCAAAGATTCCGGCAACAGTAACGTCTCCCTCGAAGTAGTTCATCACGCCCGAACCTTCCTGATAGATCCCGTAAGTTTTTCCCCCGCCCAGCATTGTGCTGCTCGTGAATGGTTCCAGGTAAAGGGCGTAACTGTTGACCAGCTTGTCTGCAGGGGTGGCAAAATCTTCGGTGGTTGTTATTTTGGCCCCGAAATTCTCGCCGGTGCCCGACGTGGCCTGATAATCCCCGTCGAGGGACGCATAGACCTCAACCCCGTAGTTCTTAAAAGTCAGCGCTCCAGACATTTCATAACCGTTCTCTACCGGTTCGGAAAAGACAGAAAGCCCTTTTGTCTGATAGTACCCTCCCGAGACGTCGTTATAGTTGTTGACCGCCGCGCCGACGCCCACCAGCCCGACGGTTTGTCCGCCTGTCGAGTAGTCGTCCGTGCTCCCGGCCGTATCCGCATATAACGAGTAGTGATAGGCCGAGTTGTTCTGCGTTCCGACCGGATAGTTGAACAGCCAACCTGAAACAGACCCCCCAAGCCCGGCCGTCGCGTCGGGAAAGAACTCGCACAGCATCCCGCACATGTTCTCAGACCCGGCGGAAGGGTCCGTCGTCATAGTCAATAGGCCGTAACAGTCCTGATAGTAAATGTCAGCCGGACCATCGGTAATAAAGACCTTGGCCCTCGGATCCGGACTGACGCTCCCAGCGCCAATTCCGCCCTGCTTGACAACTACGTCCTCTGCCACGATTGTTCCAAGTGCAATCACTACAACAGCAATTACCCCTGCGATTGTGCCTTTCTTTAATCCGCTTTTCATTGCTAAGCTCCTTTGCCTGTTCGGCCCTTCATATTCATGCTCAACTTTCTTTCCGCCCCGTGGCTACCATTCGATTAGTTCAAACTCTTCAAATACTCCTCCTTTGAGGTAAATGTTGCCCGATTCATCGATATAGCCGACCTCTTTGCCGTCTTTATCGCAGATAATAAACTCGTTGGCTCCTATATCGGGATCCGCCCACTCATTATTACTATCGAGCTTCACTACGCCGTGAATGAACATATCTCCGTCCACCGCGTTTATGACGGCAACGTTGTTTCCGGTTGAATCGCGGACTATAAATTCATCATCCATTGTAACGCTGGGCCAGGTTTGCTCGTCCGTCAGGGTCCCGTTCAATAGCAGGTTCCCGCAATAGTCAAAGACAGCCATCGCATCCCCCGAAGCATCTTCAACTCGAAATCCAATCCCCCACAACGAGTCGATGCCATCCTGCGTGTAGTATTCCGCCTCATTAGTCCCTTCAAACTTGATCCCAGGAAAACTCGCCCCAATAGCCCCTTCATCTTCTTCACCCAGCAACCACTCGTGTCCATTCCCCTCGCCGACTTCCGTCCAATTTGTAATGATCGACGAGCAACCATACACATGGATGTTTGCACCGTCGCGAGCGAGAATGCCCTCAACCATTACGTCGGAAGCGTCAGCGGAACCTTCAACGCCGCTTACGTTTATCGTACAGTCCCGCACAGTCGTCAATCCCGGATATTGTGTAGTATAGAAACTCCAGTAGTTTCCGCTCAAGATACCACAAACACGCAGTGCAGCCGTGTTACCTGAAAGGTACTGTGTCGTAAGCTCCAAGTCGATGCTGCAATCTATTATCTCGACGTGCTCGCCGCTCTTGAGCTTTGTTACGATACCAAACACTCCATACTCGTCAATGGTTGAGTAAGCATTAGTACATTGACTTACTATAGTCACTCTCTCAATTCTACCTGGGCCATTCGCTTCGATTCCAGTCGGAGTCTCAAAAGGGTTAAACCAATGCGGGGTTATTACGCAATCTGAGACCGTAGCAAAGGTACTATCCGTTATAGACCTATTACCAAACTCGACACAAGCTCCGAAATACGAGCTAATCGTACAGCCAGTCATAAAAAAATCGCCATCTGCCTTGACAGAAAGGGCATGACCATTCCTTGCCATGCAATCCCTCAACTCACCACTCCCCTTGAACTCGATATTGGCCTGGACATGGTCTTCCCCATACTGGTAATTATGAATCTTGATACGAGAGACAATATTATCACCTGCGCAGTCGATCCCCGCGTCATAGCGTTCGCCGATTTCTTCGGCCCTATGTTTGATCTTAACGTCGTCAATAGCGCTTCCCTTTCCTTCCAAATCGCAGTGTGCAGGCAAGTCATTTCCACCTGTAACATCATTGAGTTGTTCATAGTATGCGCCATCTGGTTCTTCCGGATTTGGCCATACATATATACATCCGAGAGCATTCCCGCTCGGGCCGTTCCCGTTGTTCACTGCATTCATAGCTACTATGGCTTCATTGATTGAATCGTAATCCACATCAGGATTGTAACCAGGATAGTCCGTTGGCATACAGACAGTGAATACATATTCATATGCCCTGCCCGCCAATGCCTCTGACGCAGTAACAAGCAACAATACTATTATTAACAAAGTAATCGCCTCTTTTCTCGCCATCGTTAACCTCGCTCTGCTGTTACCAGCTTGATCACCTTGGCCATTTTCGTTTCAGACTGCTAATTGCCCCCAAAGCCATCAATACAAATGTGGCTGGTTCAGGGATCAGATTTATGTTCGGATTTGTGGAGGGGTTGGGAATATCGGTAATACTGATCGGTGTTCCATCGAAACCATAGCCCGTCAATTTGCTGACCCATCTTGTCCCCCAGACGGGGCTATCTTCCGCCCAGAATGCATGAGGATTATACTCGAAGCCATAACCGTAAATGTTCATTATCGTATTAGATCCCACATTCAGTCCCCATCCAGATCCAACATCTCCCCCATATATGTTGGCTATAGCTTCATCTTCTAGTTTAAGAGAAGACAACATGCCCGCATATATTGTCACATTGGCTGAGTAAAATGCCCTCACGGGTAAGTGGATAATTCCACCGTAAACATTAAATGCACTTGAATCATACAGTTCAGAGTATGCTGTACTCAACATACCTACGGTGGCCCCCTCATACACATTGATAACACTATGGTTGTACGCTCCAACAGTTATTTCTCCAAGAGCATCAGGGTCGCCCACCCATCCGCCGGAGATGTTCACTGTACTCGAGTCGTTTGTCTGAAGAAATCCGACGTAACCGCCTGAGATATTGACGACGCTTGTGTCGAACGTTGACATGGAATCCACTTGCCCTCCAGCCATATCGACGGTCGTTCGTGCCGGGGGCGTATCATAGACCTCGACTATGTCGTAGATATCACCCGCTTGAATCACGCCGTCGGCGTAGAAGGTCATTGTCGTCGCATGCGAGATTCCGGATGGATACGCTAAGCCTATTACTACACCATATCCCAAAAGAACCGCCAATTTCCGCTTCATTGCCCTGTCTCCTTCAAAATCCCGTTTCTCAATGCGAACCAATGAATACAGGCGCAATCGCTACAATAAGAAGCACCCCAATTATTATCGTCAGGCCAATTCCATGGTCTCTCATGCTACATCTCCGTTCGATTTATCGGCTATCCGTTCACCTTGCGTCGTCTAAGCAAGCCGAGCGAGCCTAAGCCCACCAGCGAGGCCGTGGCCGGCTCAGGGATCAGGTTTATATTGGGGCTTGTGAATGGGTCAGGCATATCTCTGATGTCGATGGGCAAGCCATCGGGCCCTGTACCGGTAAAGCGGCTGATCCATCTTCCAAAGTAGTCGTCCCAGAACCACTGAGGATCGTACTGAAAATCACTGCCATATATATTCGCGGTCGCTGACTGGTAAACGCCAAAACCCCAATTACCACCTATCTCACCTCCGTAGATATTCACAACGCTTGATTCGCCGGCCCCGAGAGTGCCTACGCGTCCGTCGTATATGTTCATCGTGCTCGACCCAAAGGCGACGTATGGTGCCTGAGCGTACCCACCATAAATATTAGCCGTACTGTTATCTGCTATAACAACATTCGCCCCACTTACCAAACCCACAATCCCATCATATACGTTTAGCGTGCTTGAATCGAAAGCCACCAAGTATCCCGAATCTGCCTCCCAAGCGCCGCCGCGAAAATTCAGAGTGCTCGAGTTGTTAAGACTAATCCCTCCATCAATGAAACCGGATCCAGATAGATTCACAGTACTCGAATCGTTTGTCTGTAGAAAGCCGACGGAACCACCGATATTCACGACGCTTGTGTCGAACGTTGACATGGAATCCACTTGCCCTCCAGTCATATCGACAGTGGTTCGTGCCGGGGGCGTATCATAGACCTCCACTATGTCGTAGATATCACCCGCTTGAATCACGCCGTCGGCGTAGAAGGTCATTGTCGTCGCATATAAGATTCCCGCTGGATACGCCAAGCCTATTACTACGCCATATCCCAAAAGAACCGCCAATTTCCGCTTCATTGCCCTATCTCCTTCAGAATCCCGTTTCTCACTGCGAGGCGACAATTGGCGGTGTACTCACTACAACTGCCATTACCCCAGCGGCTGCCGTTAGTATGCCTGCCCGGCTCATAACTCATCCCTATTCTCAACAGTTCTCACTAATTGTAATCCATTATACCCCCCAGTTGGCGAAGTGCAAGCTCTTTTTTTGTTTTCTTAAAGATTTTTTCTTCCATTTCCCGCCGAATCCCTCGCATTCCACTATACCCCGCCATAGAATTGCGGCTTTTTGCGGGCTTTCTGCCTATCTGTGGTTGGGCTGCGCAGCTTTGTCAGCGATTTTTCACATCGTAACAGAAGAGCGTATCGTGGTAGCGGAGGTAGAGCCGTCCGTCGAGCAGCACCGGGTGCGCCCAGGCATCGCCGACGCGCTTGCTAACAAGGCTAAAACGCCCCACAATCTCCAGGCCGTCCGCTCTTATTTTCAAAAGTCCCGCCTGACCGGTCTCGTCGAGGCAATACAGCCGACCGTCCGCCCAGATCGCCGCTCCCGTTGTGAAATCTTTCAACTCGCACTTCATCTTTCCCGTCCGCCAGTCAACGCCGAACCACCACTTGAATTTCTTATAGCCGGCGGAAAAAAGCACCCCATCTACAAGCACGCCGCTGCCCGTCACCGTATCGAGTGACATATTCGTCCACAGGCGCTCGGCTGCGATGCCCTGCCCCTCCGCGACGAGCCGGTACGCCCTGCCGTGCTCCCCGTAAGGAGTAACGTAGAATATGCGGCCCGAACCGTATATCGGCGTCGAAATATTCGTCCCAAACTGGTTCTTCAACGGAACCGCCCAGAGCAGCTTGCCCGTTTCGGCATCGACTCCGAACCCGTGCGCCGACGAGCAATTGGCAATCACTCGCCGCCCCCCGTATTGAAAGAGTATGGGCGAGCAGTGCGAAGTGGCGTCATCGCCGAGCGGAGCCGTCGCCCAGAGAGTCTGCCCGTTTCGTTTATCCAATGCGGCCATAAGCGCCCCGGCCCCGCCCGGTGTAATAATTACCCGCGGCCCATCCACCAACAAACATTCGCTCAACGCCCAGGTGATATTCTTGCCCTCGAACCGCTCTAAAATGTCAACGGTCCAAACCTCCTCACCCGAATCCGCATCTAAGCACGCCACACGGCCATGTGCGTTCATATTGTACAGACGCCCTTCGGAAAAAGCGCAGCATGCTCGCGCACCGGGAAACGAGCCCTTCCATGCCCGCCCATTCTTCGCGCGCCACTGCTCTTTTCCGTTCGGGTCAAACGCAAAGACGATCAGATCATCGCCCACGTCCCCGGTGACATACAGCCGCTCGCCGGCAATGATCGGCGACGACCACCCTATACCCAGACCATCGACCTTCCACAGCAGCTCAGGCCCGCCCTGCGGCCAGCTCTGCTGCAAGCCCTTCTCATCCGAAATACCGTCCCGGCGCGGCCCGCGCCACTGAGGCCAACCCGCCTCCGGCGAAGCAATCAATCCATCATCGCCAGCGGCGACGGGGCCAATCATAATTGCCGTCAGCACGCACGTAATCACAAAACGCATCGAATCTAACCTCCTTTACTTGCGATCCTAAGGCTTCTACATATG
>DATEBC010000244.1:0-5707 GCA_035288065.1 Sedimentisphaerales bacterium
CGTCCGAATACAGGGTCGATATGGCTGAGGTCGGGCTCCTTGCCGCTCAGGGCCCGGAAAAAAATGATGAAACGATAGCGATCTCGAACAAGATTGTGGAGAAATTCCCGGATGAGGTGGAGCCTGTTAGATTCATCGCCGCATTGTATGATCGCCAGGCGGATAGCCCCAAAAGCGAAGCCGTTATTAAACAGGCGGCCGAACGCATCAAGGACCCTCTCGCCCGCCGTGATTTGAATCTTCTGCTTGCGCAATTCTACGACCGCTGGGATCGCCCGGAAGATGCCTGCACCGTACTCGAGGCTCTCTCGATCCAGGAGCCCGACAGTATCCCAATCAAGCGCCGCCTTCTAAGCAACAGGGTCGTTGTCAAGGACCCCGCCAAGACACAGAAACTCATCAACCAGATTAAGGCGATTGAGGGGGACCAGGGCTGGCAGTGGCGATTTGAGCAGGCGCGCCTTTGGTTCAACGGAACTGATTTTAACGCACGCAGTTCGGAAATCATTTCAATTCTAAAGGAAAACATATCGGCTAATCCCGACGATCAGGCAAGTCGCGTCATGCTTGCTCAGACATACGAACGCAGCGGGCGTTCGCAGATGGCGCTCGCCGCTTACCGAGAAGCCCTCAGCAGGTCGCCGCAGGATGTCCAGCTTATTGTCGGCACCGTCACCGCGCTGTTCAATGCCCAGGAATACAATGAAGCTGCGCGGATTCTTGACCGCGTCTCCAAAGACAAGCTCGCCCATCCGGCGATTCAGAACCTGCAGTTTCAGAACCTCATCAGGCGGGGTGATTTGACTTCAGCGGCGAACATGCTGAAGGAATATCTCATAACGGACCCAAACAACGTACCGATGGGTTTGTCTCTTGCGGTGCTGAAGCTGGAACAGCGTCAATTTGACGATGCGCGCCGCCTTCTGGATGAGTTGCGAGCCAAGGACCCCAATTCGCTGCCGACTATTGTCGCACAGATAGAGTTGAACGTTCGTCAGAACAAGCCGGATGAGGTATTGAAGCTGTGTGATGAAGTAACAAAAGATCACCAAAACGCCTTGTCCCATCTAATTCGCGGCAGGGCCTACGCCTCGCTGAAACAGCCCGAAAAGGCTGCAGAGGATTTCGACCGCGCGGTCTCGATGGAGCCCAACAACCCTGATGTCTGGATTGCAAGGAGTGACTTCTATGCTCTTTCAGGGCAGCAGGCCAAGGCCATGGCCGATATGGAACAGGCCCTTGCCAAAGCCCCTGCAAATGTCTCCATCCAAAGACGCGCCGTCGATATGTTTCTTGCCTCGCGCCGGCGAGAGAAAGTGCAGCAGGCAAATACTATCATAGATCGTTCCCTCGAATCCAATCCGGATAATGCCGATTTGAGGTTGCTCAGAGCCAAAGCCCTGCTCGTCGAGCCAACGGCCCCTTCTGTCCAAGACGCGATACAGATACTCGAGAAGCTTACGCAGGACAGGCCCGAATTCAGCGAAGTCTGGGGACTGCTCGCAGGGGTTCTCACCAGCCAGGGACAATCCGCAAAGGCTATAGACACAATCCTGGAGGGCCTTGTCCACAATGAAAAGGATAGAACGCTGCTCTTGATGAAAGCTCAGGCCGAGGCTGCCAAGTCGCCGTTCTTGGCGATCGCGACTCTCAAGCAGCTATTGGCTGAGGACTCTAATGACATGACTGCAACAATGCTCCTGGCCGATGCCTACGTTGCAACGAACGAAGCAGACAAGGCCGAGGGCCTCTTGACAGAACTCTTAACCAGGTGCGATCCCTCACTTAAACGCCTCTGCCGAATCGCCCTGGCCGCTGCGATGTACACTAATAACAAGAAGACCCAGGCGCAAGCCGAATTCGATTCATTGCTCGCCGATGAGCCGAATGATCCGACACCGCTGCTAACACACGTCAGGATGTTGATCAAGGATAAGCTCTGGGACCCGATTGAAGGCAAAGCCCTCGATTGGTATCAAAAGCACCCTGACGATATTCAAACCATTCTAACTATCGCCCAGGCTCTCGCGGCCAATGAGGATGCAACTGCCCAAAAAGCCGGCGAGAACGTACTGAAAATGGCGTTCAAAGACCACGGCGATGATATCCGCCTTGTAGGCACACTTGCCGTTCTGATGCAGAGACTCGAGCGCAACGATGAAGCGGCCGAGTTTTACAAACGCGTGATCGAGATCCGCCCTGATGACGTCGTATCCCTCAATAACCTGGCCTGGATTCTGTGTGAGCATCAGGATAAGCACGCTGAAGCCCTTGACCTGGCGCAGAGGGGCCTGAAACTCGCCCCGAAGTATATCGATCTGATCGATACACGCGGCATCGCATACTATCGAATGGGAAAATTCACCGATGCGATCCGCGACTTCACGGATTGCATAAAGCTATATCCCCAAGAGACCGCAGCGGTCGCCGCTGTCCATTTTCACTTGGCAAGAGCATTCGCAAAGGCCAACGATGCGGACAACGCCCTCCAAAACCTCAACAAAGCCTTCAGTTTGAACGAAAAGCTGGGCGGATTGTCCCCGGGCGACCTGGCCGAAGCAAAGCAGTTGCTCGAACAATTATCCAAAGAAGGAGGTTAATGATGCAGCAGTTTCCAAGATCAGTGGATCGGGAAGTCGGCAACATCGACTCTCCCTACGAGCGTCCAAAGGTCATTCTGCTCGATGAGAGACATTGGTCGTATATCCAGAGGCGATACCACATCAGTCCGCGAGAGCTTGAAGTTGCCAAGCTCGTCTGCAACGGCCTGAGCAACAGGGAAATCGCCGAGACTCTCGACATAAGACAGGGGACCGTCAAAACTCACATCAAGAACATCTATCGAAGAATCCGCGTCAAGAATAAGGTCGCCCTCCTGCTGAGGTTCATGACCGACATCAGCAGACTTCTGGCTGACTCGGACAACGCCGCTGTTGTGCCCATCGTCGATGCCGAGGCTTGATCTCAGCGTCTGCACGCGGCGCATCCGAATAGCGGCATCGTAAGTGGTGCGGTTACGTATCGCCGCTAAAGCCTCAACTCCGCAGCGGGTCTTATTCCGGCTTCTCACGTATCCGTTTTCATATCTTGCCGACCTTTTGTCCCCACATTCACTCCCACCGATGCTTCCGTCGTTCCGACGGAACATTCCTCCCAAATTCGGCGATAGACTCACAGCACGTCCTTATTGAGGGCGCGCCTGCTAAAGTCCGACGCGAGACACGCCGCGTGTTCGATATTATGATGCCCGGCGGCGGCATCGCCGGAGCAAGCCACGATACAATCCTCGAAGAACCCCCCGAAAACGTCCTGGCAATGTTTGATACGGTCCGCGAGTGCGGCATATACGACGATTGAAGAAAAAAGACATGGTAGGGTGTGCAAAATTCATTTTGCACACGCGGAATGCTCGGCGGTGAAACGTCCCGGTTAGAACAATTCCACATCGACGGGCTTGTCCCGTTCGATGCACTGTCTCAAGGCCAAGGCGCTGCCGAGCTTGAAGGCCTGGTCCATTGCCGCTGTGTGTTTTTCAATATCACCCGTCTCATCGACCTGGTTGACAAACAGATTGGATTCATAACGCACGCCCAGCGAATCCAAATAGACCTTCATCATCAGGCGGATGCAGTTGAACTGCTTCTTGCTCTTCGAGCCTCCCACTGCGATTACCATTGCCCGGCGGTCCTCTCCCTCGCCGACGGGCGATTTCTTGAGTATGTATTTGGCCGCCCAGAGGCACTGCCCCCGGTCGATAAGCATCTTCGCCTGCGCGCAGGCGCTCATAAAAAAGACCGGCATCGCGAATATTAGCCTGTCCGCGTCTAACATCCGCCGCAGGACCTCCACGTAATCATCCTCCAGCGCACAGACGCCCGTGGTGTAGCACGAGTTGCACTCGATGCACGGGCCAACCGTCAAATCGCTCAGCCGAATGAAATCGACCTCGGCGCCCGCGGCCTCGGCGCCGGCCAGGGCTCTACGCAAGAGCGTCTCGCTGTTGCCGTTGCGTCTCGGACTTGTCGAGATTCCAAGCACCTTCATCCTGCGGCCTCCAAATCCCTTTTCGATCTTCTGGTATCACTGCTTAGCGGCCCGGCTAATCAAGCATCGGAGTTATGCTCTTCCGGATCGATTTGCGGTTCAGCGGTGTCCCAAGGTCGATATTGTCGCTCCTGCTGAGCTGCCAGACGTGTCCGGTCTCTGTGTCGAGTACAAATGCGGACGTATCGCAGCCGGACGAGATTCGATACGGCCCCGCCGAATCGCCGCCCGTTGCAGCCCCCACGGCCAGAACCAGGCAAAACGCCAGCAGAAAACCTATGACCACACTGCCAAAATCAATATTCCAGCCGTCTCGTTTCTCATTGTATCCCATAATTGTGACTCCTTAATTTATTTTGAATTCCTCAGACTGGCCGTTCTTGGGTCAGCCTTGGCTATAACTACAGTCGTGACAAAGGGATAACGGTACCAGTCATTCCTGCGAAAGCAGGAATCCAAATACTCGAAAACAGTGTTAATCTGTGTAAATCCGTGTCAAAAAACAGAATCGGTCAGTTTGAGTTAGAATTAGAACGAGGACATTTCCCTTAGAATACGCGGGTCAGAAGCAGCATTAGTGCGGCGATAATCGCCCCTGTGAGCGTGATTCTCGACCATCTCAAATATCTTGCATATCCCGCATGCTGCTCCTCGAACTCATGGTAATAATCATCCAAATCCGAATCATCCCTCGGGCGCAGCCGGACCTGAACGATAATATATCCCGTTATGCACATCAAAAACAGCACGCACCCGACGATGTAAAGTATAGTGTCCATAGGCCTTCGGAAATATGATAGCCCAAACAAGACCGCGGTGGAAGCTGGAAATTGATTTCATCGGCATCTCTTGTTATTATGAATATGCCGGTGGCCGTAAAGCGGCAAACTCCAGCCGCAGCAGCGGCTGTTAATGACCACCGTTCTTGGACAACAATTTTCTCCAAGTACGCATCGCGAGCAATTGTGCAAGAGTCCGAATAGGAGACCGCTGATGAAGACAATTGACCTGCGCAGCGACACGGTTACCCTCCCGTCGCCGGCGATGCGAGAGGCTATCTACAAGGCCGAGCTCGGCGACGATGTCTTCGGCGAGGACTCTACCGTCAACCGCCTCGAACAAATGGCCGCCGAGCGGATGGGTAAAGAGGCGGCCTTGCTCGTCGTCAGCGGCACGATGGGAAACCTCGTATGCGTTCTTACCCACTGCCGACGCGGAGATGAAGTGATTCTTGGAGATATGTCGCACACCTTTCTCTACGAGGCCGGCGGCATGTCCGCCCTCGGCGCAGTGCATCCCCACACCATCCCCAATCAACCCGATGGAACACTGCTGTTGAATGAAATCGCCGCGGCGATACGTCCCGACAACGTGCATTTCCCCCGCACTCGTCTGATATGCCTGGAGAATACGCATAATCGCTGCGCCGGCTCGCCCCTTACGGTTGAATATACCAATGCCGTCGCCTCGCTGGCCAAGAAGCATAGCCTGCTGCTCCATCTTGACGGCGCACGCATATTCAATGCAGCCGTGGCGCTGGGCGTGGATGCAAAGGAATTGGCGCGCGGCGCCAATTCGGTGACTTTCTGCCTGTCCAAGGGCCTGGCCGCGCCGGTCGGCTCCCTCGTATGCGGCTCGGCGGAATTCATCGCAGAAGCACGCC
>DATEBC010000245.1:0-6713 GCA_035288065.1 Sedimentisphaerales bacterium
GCCGTCGGCCACCACGGGCTTATGGGCAAGCAAAACCTCTACGATCACAGCATCCGCGTCCCCCTGATAGTCGCAGGCCCCGGCATAAAGAAGAACAAGAAAATCGATACGCCCGTCTATCTCCAGGACATCATGCCTTCGACTCTTGAGCTTGCCGGCGTTGAAAAGCCCGACTACGTCCAGTTCAACAGCCTTATGCCCCTGATAAGAGGCAGGGCCAGGCCGCCCTACGACGCCATTTACGGCGGCTACTTAGCCGTCGCACGAATGGTCACACAGGCAGGCTACAAGCTCCTGCTTTTTCCAAAGGTCAAGAAGGTCTTCCTCTACAACCTGAAAAAAGACCCGCAGGAGATGACGAACCTGGCCGAGAGTCGCAAATATAAGAAAAGAATTAAGAGGCTCTTCGCCAAGCTGCTCGAGCTGCAAATTCAAACCGGCGACGAGCTGGACCTAAAGCCGATCTACCCCGACCTGCTCTAATCACCTGCGACAAAACACCGTAACCTCGTGCCTGCAGCTTGGAGCCATCCCTATACCCCCGCCACAGGTGTGTCTGCGACTTCCAGCTTGAGGCCCCCCGTCATTGCGAGCGCAGCGAAGCAATCTCATTCGTTCAAACGCGGGAGATTGTCTCAGCTTTTGAAGGCTTCCTGAGAAGATCGAGAAGTCCTCTCAATGCGTGGCGTATGAGATTGCCACGTCGGCCTTCGGCCTCCTCGCAATGACAGGAGCGTTTTCATTCTGCCTACAAACCGGCATTGACGGACGGTAAGTCCTCTGCCAAGGAATTCGGGCACAGTCCGCGGCCTGCCGCAGGCGCATATTGGGGGATTTTTCCGGTGTGATCGTGTAACATAATCGGCGTCTGCGCAATAATACTCGTGACGATGGTTGGTGTTATGGCAAATGTTGTAACGCGAGCTGAGGACGACGACCTGGTGTTAAGGGCCAAAACCGATGCCGACGCCCTAAGTGATCTGTATGAGATGTACTACGAGGCGATCTTTCGATTCTGCGTGCATCGGCTCTTTTACAGGGAAGTCGCCGAGGATGTTACTTCGACGATTTTTCTGGAGGTAGCCCGGAAGATTCGGGATTTCAACGGTCGAACGGACCGGGATTTCAGGAACTGGCTCTACACCATAGCCGTCAACCAGGCCAATGCCTACATAAGAAAATCGCTGCGCCGCAGGAATTTGCTGGCAAAGGCCGCCGAGTCGCTTGCAGCCTCGCCCGAGAACGGCGACGGCACATCCAGGCTCGACTGGCCGAGACTCTACGCCGCTATTTTGAAACTAAAACCGCAGCACCAGACCATCATAACGTTGAGGTTTTTTGAAGACCTGCCGTTCGATCAGATTGCACAGGTCCTGGATATTACGCAATCGACAGCGCGCGTAACGCTGCACAGAGTACTAAACAAATTGCGAACAAGTTTGCAGAACTCCTTCGAGGGGAAATTGTAAGATGTTCAAAGACGAAGCCGATTTTGAAAGAATTGTCGGCCGGCTCAATATCGACGATCAGCCGAACCCTGCCCACCGGGACAAACTGCGAAGGCAAGTGCTTAATGCCTTCCATGAAGCTTCCAAAGGATCCGCGGGCCGCACGAGTGAAACTCAAGCCGGAAACAGAACGATTCTAATAAGGGCGCTGCTGAAATTCGCCGTCGCTGCTGCTATACTAATCGCAGCGACGCTTGGCGTCTATCAACTGAAAAGGCCGGACAAGACCGTCATAGTCGCAAAAGAGGAAAAAATCAATCCATCCGAGGCCGTTCATATAGGCACGCCCGAACTTGCCCCGATCGAGCTGGACCTGCCCAGGCCGATGTTCGTCGGCACTCCGCAGGATACGCGGGTCAAGAATCTCGAAAAGCCGCTCGGAAGGCCCCGCCCGCCGTTTATGGCGCCCCTTGGCACAAGAAATGTCGCCGAGGGAAAACCGGTCTCCAGCAGCGACGAAGAACCAATCATCGGCGAGCTTGAAATGATCACCGACGGCGACAAGGAGGCCGCCGACGGCAGCTACGTCGAGCTGGGCCCTTCAACTCAGCATATAACTATCGACCTCGAAGCCGTGCATGATATTTACGCCGTCGTCGTCTGGCATTACCATAAAGAGTCGCGAGTCTATTTCGACGTAATCATCCAGGTCGCCGACGATGCCGATTTTACTGCGAACGTCAAGACGATATTCAACAACGATATCGACAACTCCGCAGGGCTGGGCACAGGCAAAGACAAGCACTACACCGAGACCAACGAGGGCAAGCTCATCGATGCAAAAGGCCTCCGCGGTCGATACGTTCGCTTGTACAGCAGCGGCAATACCAGCAACGAGTTGAACCACTACATTGAAGTGGCAGTCTATGGCAAACCAGTCGCCGATGCCAACGGGCTTGTAGCGCTGGATATCAAGCTGCCGAAAGCGATGTACCTGAGGCACAGGTCAGCCGATTTCTGGAAGCTTATTCCCAATCTGGAGCAGTTGCCCCCGCAGCCACGTCGGCCGTTCTTGGTTCCTCGCGGAACGAAGAACGTGGCACTCGGCAAGCCCGTCGCATCCACCGACAAGGAACCGCTCATCGGGGACCTGGAGATGATCACCGATGGCGACAAGGAGGCTACGGACCGGAGTTTTGTTGAGTTGAATCAGGGCCTGCAGAGTATCACCATCGACTTACAGGCCGAGCACCAGATATATGCCGTCGTAGTATGGCACCGGCACGACGTCCCTTGCGCGTATCTTGATATTGTCGTCCAAATCGCAGCCGGCATGGAGTCGCCGACATGTCTCAATACCCTGTTCAACAACGACCACGACAATTCAGCCGGCTTCGGTTTCGGCAAGGACAAGAACTATATCGAAACATACCAGGGTAAGCTTATCGACACCAAAGGCATCCGCGGACGTCATGTTCGGCTGTACAGTAGCGGCAACGACAGGAACGCCTGGAACCACTACGTCGAGGTCGAGGTATACGGCAAAGAAGCCGGATAGCAGCGTCTGCCGATACACAGCAAAGAACCCAGGCCGAGCTGGATAGCCCTCGGCAGATTTGAGTTGTTCGCTCGGACTTTTTTGTCGCGACTTTTCGGCTCGTCAGGGCCGTCCTCTGCTGCGGGGGGGACATTTTCTTTTTTTTGTCGCAAAATCGGGCGGACCATCACTATATAGTGAGAACGCGAATCTTGAAAAATGTTGAGGTGCCGAAATGTCTGAGACGGACAGTTATTGCATCGAGCGTTGTCCTCGATAGCACACGATGCCGCTGGATTAACGCTTTGCTCCCGCCTTCGGCTTGGAGCCGCTGCCGTAGTATGGGAACTTGTCGAATATGTCACCCTTGCCTAAAATCCGCGGGTCTCTTGTCGCCTTCAGTTTCGCCGTCAATTCCGCCGCAAGCTTCTCTTTCGTCTCGGCATACTCCGGTTTGTCGGCAACGTTGTCCAACTGGTCCGGGTCTTTTCGCAGGTCGTAAAGCTCCTCGCCCGGCCTTTTTCCGAAGGCCGGCTCAAATAGCTTCTCGATCCCAGGCTCGGTCCGGTGTTCCATCATATACGTCTTGGTCGGCGAGCCGTCGATGTCGCCGTAGCCATCCGGATCGCCGGCGGGCCGGCGGTCGGGCTTGAAGTTGCGAATGTACAGGTAATCATGCGTCCGTATCGCCCGCATCGGATAGCCGACGCCGCCGGCCCGCCGATTTGTATGCCGCTCCATGCCTGTGAAGACTTTATCGCGTTCGGGATCGACCCGGCCGGATTTGCCGGAGATCAGAACATCCAGAAAGCTCCTGCCGGTCATATCGGAAGTGGGTTTCAGCCCGCCGGCTTCCAGGAAAGTCGGAGCCACATCGGACAGGCTGATGAAATCCGCTACGACCCTGCCGCCTTTAACCTTTGCGGGCCAGCGAACGGCAAGCGGGACGTTCGTCCCGCCGTCGTAAAGATTGCTCTTGCACCGTGGGAAAGGCAGGCCGTTGTCGCCGGTGATCACTACAAGCGTATTATCAAGCTCGCCATTTTCTTCCAGAACTCGGAGCAATTCGCCGACTTCCCTGTCGAATCTCTGGACTTCCCAGTAATAGTCGCAGATGTCCGTGCGGACCTCCTCGCTGTCGGGTAGGCAGGCGGGCACTTCAACGTCTTCGAGCTTCATCCCGCTCTCAACGCCCGATCGCCACTCGTAGGCCCTGTGCGGGTCGTGGCTGCCGAACCAGAAGCAGAATGGCGCATCGCCCGGGCGGGCCCGCAGAAACTCGCCAAAATCCTTGAACCGTGGCCCTGCCGGATTTCTGGTCCGCCCGCCGGGCTTATCGTTGCCGGGACCCCAGCCTTTCCGCGTGAAGCCCACGTGATAGCCCGCCTCTTCCAGCATATCCGGATAAACGGCGAACTTCGCAGGCAACGTGCTCCAGAGATTGCACCCTTCCTCCAGGCGCCAGTGCCATTGGCCCGTCAAGATCGCGCCTCGTGAAGGAGTGCACGACGGAGCCGAGACAAACGCATTCTCGAACAGCGCTCCCTCCCTCGCCACGCGGTCGAACGTGGGCGTCTTGATTACCTTGTCCCCCGCGATGCTCGCATAAGGCCAGGACCAGTCGTCGGCAATACAAAACAGAATGTTAGGCCGGTCTCCTTTTCGCCTCGCCGCCGATGCCGCAGCCGACGCCGGCAACGCTACGACGCAAAAACCAACAACCTTCAAGAACTCACGACGCCCGCAGTTTGCTAAACTCATATCCGCTCCTTCAACTCCGCCGCCCGCTATAGGCGAGCGGATCACGTGTAATTCGCCGCGACACTTTTGGCCACGCCCTCGCTTATTATCTTCTGCTTGAACAAAGCGTCTATCGACGAAATCATCGTAATCATCCCATGCTTGGCGCCCGTCTCGATAACACTGCGAAGAAAGTATCCGCCCTTTCTCCTGATAATATTCTTGGCCGCGCTGGTGACGACCATCACCTCGCAGGCCACCCTCTGCCCGCCGTTGAGCGTCGGAACCAGCTCCTGATGAATCACGCCCTGGAGCGACTCGGCCAAAAGAAATCGCAACTGGCCTTCATCCGTAGCCGGGGCGTAGCTTACCAGCCTCTCCATAATCTTGTCAATGGATATGACGTGGAGAGTGGAGAGGACCATAACGCCGGTCTCCGCCGCCGTCAGAGCAATCTTGATGGTCTCATAGTCTCTCATCTCGCCGATTGCAATAACATCGGGGTCCTGGCGAAGCGCCGCCCGCAGCCCGGTGTAGAATGATTGCGTGTCCCGCCCGACCTCCCGCTGCCTCACTACGCCGGCCTTGTTTGTGTGCAGATACTCGATGGGGTCTTCGATAGTGATTATGTGCTTCTTCGACGTTGCGTTGATCTGGTCTATCATCGCCGTCATCGTCGTAGTCTTGCCCTGGCTGGTGCTGCCAGTTATCAGGACCAGCCCCTTTCTTACGCCGGCCAGCTTCTTTATGATGTCCGGCAGGAGCAGCTCGTCTATCGTCTTGGGCCTCGTTGGAAGGATCCTGATTGTCGCGCCGACCGCGCCGTTGAAATAACCGATATTTATTCGGTACCGCCCGTTTTCACCCGCCAGCATAAGGTCATAATCCCGGTCCTGCTCAAACTTGGCGATCTGATCTTCGCTGAGCATTCCCAGCGATATTTCTCTTGTCTGTTCAGCGGTCAGCTTCTCCTTCGTAATGGGGATCAACTCGCCGCCGATTCTAAAAAGTATAGGCGCCCCGGCACAAATATGCACATCCGTAGCGTGCTGCGCCTTGGCGTGCTCCAGCAACTGATCCCGATCTATCATGTCTCCAATTCCTTTCCTTCGCCCGGACTTGACGTGCCGGTAATCTCTATTTGAAGAATTTTCCGCGTCCGATCTGTAACCTTGGCCTGCTCACTCATCCGGATCGGCCAGACCCATATTACCTTCTCACCGTCCTCAACCACAAGCGTTTTCCTCCGAATATCACTCGGCACGCGTGCGTCGCTCAAAAACTTGCCAACCTTCTTCGTCGCTCCCATACCCAAAGGAATAAACCTGTCCCCATCACGACGGGCACGAACCACCACCGGCAGCCTAACCTTATCGAAATCGAAACGCTCAACACGCCTTGCCGCTTCTATGTCATTCCCGCGCAGGCGGGAATCCACTCTATCGTTCTTTGCGTATAGAATCTTCGTCTTGACCACATACCCGCCAAACGCCGTCCGCCCAGGAATCTCGATCTCGACGCCTTCGGTTGTCGCAGGCTCCTGCTCGCCCTGTGCCCTCTCGAATACCAGTTCCGCATATTCCCGCCGAGCGACAATACCACCCTGCAGTTCTATTCTCCTGCCTCCTGTGCTTTGCTCGGCCAATTCCAGCATCTTCTCATAGTGCTCCTGCGCAATTGCCTTTTCGCCGCAGCCGACCGCCGCCAGTCCGCGCCGAACAAGCTCCACCCTGACCGCTTTGGCCTCAGCCAAGAGTCTCTCGCAGTCCAGCGCCACCTTTTCGCCGTCGAGGTCGCCCTGCGCCGCCCACCATTCATCCGCACGTCTGCAGACCAGGCCGTAATACCCCCGCGCCGCCCGCGACAAATCGAACAATTCATCAGCCAGTAAACCGGAACAACCAGCCTGCAACGCCGGCAAGAGTCGATGACGAATGTAGTTCCGCCTGTACGTGCAGTCGGTGTTTGTGTGGTCCCGCCGCCATTGA
>DATEBC010000246.1:0-3493 GCA_035288065.1 Sedimentisphaerales bacterium
AACCAGCCACCGCCGACTTCTTCTGCTTCGGAATATACACCTCGCCGCGATTCTTGTAGTTGTCTATGGCCATCTTGACCAGTTTCTTCGCCGTGCTAAGGGCGCTTCTTTCATCCATTGAGACGTGCTCGACGCCAGGCATCCTGGCCTTATCCGATGTTGTTACGAGCTTGGTGTGGTAGCACTTGGCAATACTTGCCAGCCCCTGCATCACGCACTGGACATCGACTGCCATCAGTTCAATAGCCCCCGTTGCGATGACCAGTTCCTGGTTCAGGAAGTTCCCCGCGATCGGAATGCCGTGCCGCATCAGCAGCTCATTGGCCGTGCAGCAGGTCCCGGCGACGTTGATCCCCTTGGCCCCGACCTTCTCAGCCTCGGCAAGCAGCGCCTTATCCTGGGACGCCGCCGCTATCATCTCCGAGAGGATAGGCTCGTGCCCGTGGACTATGATATTAACCTGGTCGTCTTTGAGGACTCCCATATTCACCTCGCCGCGACCCGGATACGGCGTGCCGAACAGGATGTCCTGCAGCTCCGTGGCCAGCATAGCCCCGCCCCAGCCGTCCGCCAAGGCCACCCGGCTGGCATGCATAAGGATATTCTTATAGTCCTGGTCCACGCCCATCGTGCTGCGGTGCAGCGACTCAGTAACCTCCCGGTCCACCGCGCGCGGGGTAATCTCGAATTTGGCCCAGAGGTCCCGGCGAGGCTTCGGGGCTCGCCGGGCCATAAGCTGCGTGCCATTCGGTTTGCCAAATTCGGCCAGCGCGATCTCGCCGACCTCAACTGCAATCTCATTGTCCGAGCGGTCCTTGGTCTTAACGCCCAATTCCTCGGCCAACTTGTGCAGCTTTGTCACGTCCTTCAATTGATAATCGCCCGCCTCGCCCTTGGCCGTGGCGATAAACACCTCGGCGACCGTCCTGCCGTGATCACTATGTGCGCTGACGCCGGCTGCCACCATCCGCAAGAAATTGCGAGCCACGATCGTATCCTCATCGGCCCCGCAAACACCCAGTTTCGCCTTCTTTGTGATTCGACAGGGGCCCATAGCACAAATCCGGCAGCATATCCCCTGTTTGCCGAACCCGCACTGAGGCAGTTGAGTTTCAAGCCTGTCCCATGCGTTCTGCTGCCCGGCCTTGGCCATTCGCTCTATCATCTCCTGAGCGGCTTGGTCGGAACTGCGTTGCTTTGCATCCATAGAAATTCCTCATTCTATCTAACTAACACCTGTACCTGACCGGTCTCGGTCAGTTTGAGTTATCAACTATCCGACCTTTGATGAGAGAAGGTCGGTCACACTTCTTTTTGCACTTCTCAGTGCCTCTACAACCTGTGCGTCAGCCTCGAATACCCGCTGGCGCTTCAGGTCCGCCTGCTGCAGGGCCGGGCTGTACGGCAGACTGCCCAGAAGGACCACACCGTCTAATTGGGACTCTATCAACTCTCTTTGGGCCGAATCCGTGATCTTGTTCGCAAGCGCCGCTACGCATCCGATTCCCAGGTCTCCGGCCATTCTGGCCATGTTGTTGGCCGTTTCAATGCTTCTGCCGCCGGGCTCAACCACCAGCACCAGCGCATCAATGCCCTGCACGCTCGCCCTGCCCATGAACTCGACGCCGGCTGCCAGATCGACCAGGACAACCTCCTGCCTTTGCAGTATCGTGTAGGTCAGCAAGGCCTTCAAAAAAGCCCCTTCCGGACAGGCGCAGCCCCCGCCGCCCTGCGTAATAGCCCCTAAAACCAGTAATTTCAGCCTGCCCCCAGTGGGCAGGCCAACATCCAGAGAATATTTCTCCGGCAGGTCACTGACCTTCGGATTCAGCTTGAAATACGCCCCAATCGCCTGCTTGTTGGTGCCCGTCCGCTCGGCTATCAACTCTTTCATCGCAATAAGCGGCGCCGGGCTTTGCTCGCGGGGTATTCCGAAGGCCGAGGCCAAGCTCGTGGTCGGGTCGGCGTCGATGGCCAGAACCTCGCACCCGTCTTCGGCGAATATCTCCGCCCAAACCGCGCAGACCGTCGTCTTGCCGACACCGCCTTTGCCGCCGATTGCTATCTTTTTGCCCACCATTCCAAACATAATGACGGCCTATACACGGCCGTGCGTCCTCCTGTACTTGAACAGCACAGAATCGAGTCACTTGTAGAGCCGCCATAACATAGGAATTCTGCCCGGTGATGTCAAGCCCTATGCTCAGACGCTCTGCACTTTTTTCTCAAAGGCATAAACACCACACGCCCGTAAGCCTGCCCCTTACGGGGCGCCGGGATAATAAACCCTTGTAATGGTGGGAAACGGGCAATTACGGGGGCTTGCCGCCGATGGCTTAACAGCTTGCACCTCCAACTTCAAGCAGTCTCTTCACGGTCAGGTTCACACTCGCCCAGAGGGCGTCGAGCGGCAAATGCTCAGCCGCCGTTTGATCGAATAGTATCGATGCCCTCCCGTCAAACTCCTCGTCTCTTCGCCAGATTACCAAAGTCAACGGGATGCGGGGCAGCACATGCAGCCGGATTGAGGCGTCGCCGAATTCGCATCTCTCTGCCTCAAACCGCCGCGCGGCCCGTATTAACCCTTCCGGATCGTCGCCAAATGCCTTGACCAGCTTGTCCGTTGGAAGGCTGTGCAAGCCCCTGAAGAAGAATTGCCCGCCCGGAAGCGATTCGGCCTTGACCAGCTTGCCAGCAAGAGGAATATCTTTCGCGCCAAGAAGATAGGCCAAGATACAAAGCTGCTCGATATGCCCCGCACTCTCAGACGCCGAGTCATCCCGAAGCACAGATATGCTGCGACCGCCGAGATTCACTTCATATTGAGTGTTCAGCATCGTCAAGACGCAGCGATCAGGTTCGCTCAGATACCGGCAGCAAGCCCTGACGGCTGTCTCCTGCGGATCGAGCTTGTCGAGTTGTTCCCAAAGCCCCTCGTGTGCCATGTTGTCTGATATCCCACTGCGCCTGTCCGTCTCCTGACGCAGAAACTGAAGCGTATTTTGAGGTTCCGAGTGGAATCAAGATTCTAATGAATGTTATTTGGCATTAGCTGCCTGGACATAAAGAGCCCAGTCTTCGGATGAGGGGCACGTGATTGTGTTCTCGCTGGCGGAGAGGGCCGGGCCGGCAACATAGCCGCCTGTGCGAGGGTCGAACCAATTAGAGCCGAGTTTTTTGTCGTTGGCTGATTGGAGATTGATAGTAATCGGGCCGCCTATGGGGAAATAGAAGATGAAGTGCTCAGGCGTTTTAGCGAGGCAGAAGCCGGAATTTGCCAATTCATCGTGCGGCCTCAATTCCCAGTATGGGAGCTTCTCGAAGAACGACCGCAGGAGTTTCAACTGCGGAGCCGCTTTGCCGGGCCCGGCATGGCCCATATAGAAGTAGCTGACGCCGTTCGACCAGTCGCCGTAGGTGGCGTATCCTCCCGCCATCGCGATCGACCAGTGGCACTTGCGGACAAGATCGGCGGACTGGCCGTGGCCGGGCT
>DATEBC010000247.1:0-4750 GCA_035288065.1 Sedimentisphaerales bacterium
CGCCCGGGGCGGGCCGAGTAGGCCGAAAACCCCCTGAAAAGTGGCCGGCAAAGGCCACAAAAACTCATCGCTATGCCCAAATCACCCGATAAAACAGACGAAAAGACAATGAGAATGATGTAAGATTTACAAAGGGACGCAGTTTGAGTCAAAAGGGCCAATTGCTGTCGATAGGCGCAGCGGCAAAAAAAGCTGGCGTTTCGCGTCAGTCTCTGCAATATTACCTTATGGTCGGCTTGCTGGACCCGACGGAAGTTACCGCGACAGGCAGAAGATTGTTTGACGGCAAGAGCATCAATCGGATCAAGCTGATCAGGAAGCTTAACGACAGCGGCTATCCCTTGCGGGCCATAAGGGAGTTGTTTATGGAAGGCCGCGGCGATTTGAAAGGACCCAAGAAGTGAGTGACTATGAGACCATCCAGAGGAGACGCAATGTTATCGTGGGCATTTTTGTTGTAGCCGGCATCTGTGCGCTCGGATGGCTGGTGTTCAAGTTCGGGGATATGCCGGGGCTGGTTAGCCAAATGGGCGCTTACGACGTCTTCGTTCGGTTTCCGAAGGCTCCCGGGGTGGAAAGAGATACGCCTGTACGATTCTGCGGCTACCAGATAGGCAGTGTTACAGGAGTGCAGGCGCCAACGCCGATGGAGGACTTGAAGACCAAGAAGTTTTACCATCAGACATTAGTTGTGCTGAGCATTGATGACTCATTTAGTGATATTCCGGCCGACGTAAATGCGGTGCTGTTGAGCCGGGGGTTCGGCAGCAGCTACATTGAGCTGCAGCTTTCGCATTATGACGTCAATGAAGCCAACCTTCCGCTCCTCGGCCAAAACAGCGCACTGCAGGGTTCGACCGGCGTTACAAGCGAATTCTTCCCGGAGGAGACACAGAAAGAGGTAAGAGACCTGATTATTGACATGAGGACTTTTGTCAATAACGCCAACGATATCCTCGGCGATCCGAACAATAAGAAGAACGTCAAGCGCGCTATTGAGAAGCTGGCGGACGTTTCCACCGAGGCTACGGCCAGACTGCGTGACGCGAACGACACGCTGGTGCGGCTCAATCGGACCCTTGATTCCGTCTGGAGCGCGGTTGAGGGGGCAAAGCCGACGGTCGAATGGGTGGGTAAACTTGCCGAGACCGGGACCAAGACTCTTGAAGACACCGCGCCCAAAGCTCAAGAGCTCATAACCTCTTTGACCGAGACAAGCGAGCAGCTCGGCGAGTCATTGTCGGAGGCGCGGTTGGTTCTGGCAAAGATTAACAGCGGCGAGGGCTCGGCGGGCAGATTGGTTTATGACGGGAGGTTATACGAGACTCTTGTCGAGAACACCGAGCAGGTGGAGCTGTTGCTCAAGGAGATTAAGGCGTTTGTCTCCCAAGCCCGCGAAAAGGGCGTGCCCATCAAGCTGAAATAGGGAAGGCTCAATTCTCGGCGGCAGCCTCCCCTTATGGCAAGAGAAAAGAGGGCTTCTGCAATTTTGCAGAACTTATCAAGAGAAAAGATGAAACGACGTCAATTCATGAAGAAGGTTGCCGGCTCCGCGGCTGCGGCGGCGGGTATTCCGTATTTTGTCCCCGCTGGGGCGCTTGGCAAGGCGGGTCCGCCGGGGCGGATTGCTGCGAGTAACCGGCTTGCTATGGGGTGCATCGGGGTCGGGGGCAAGAGGCCGGGCGGGCAGGGGACCGTTGATTTGCAGGACTTTTTAGGCAGAGATGAAGTGCAGGTTGTCGCTGTCTGCGACGTCGATGCGGTTCATCGCGGCTGGGCTTGCGATATTGTCAACGAGAAGTACTCCAACAAGGATTGCGCGACGTACAATGATTTCCGCGACCTTCTTTCCCGCGACGATATCGATGCGGTCTCGATTGTCGTGCCCGACCACTGGCACGCGATATGCGCCATCGCCGCGGCGGCAGCGGGCAAGGACATATTCTGCCAGAAGCCTTTGGCATACACCATCGCCGAAGGGCGAGCGATTTGCGATGCGGTTCAGAAATACGGGACGGTCTGGCAGACGGGCAACAGCCTGCGGTCGCACCGCGACGCCCGCTATATCTGCGAGCTTGTCCGCAACGGGCGGATCGGCAAGCTCCACACCGTGAAAGTCGGGCTGCACGACGTCAACCATATCGGCGACAACGGCGACAGGATTCGCAATATCGAGGCGCCGGCGGCGCCGCCGGAGGGCCTT
The DNA here is from genome assembly GCA_035288065.1 of Sedimentisphaerales bacterium. GTDB lineage: Bacteria > Planctomycetota > Phycisphaerae > Sedimentisphaerales > Anaerobacaceae > JAFGCD01. Next base: position 2,204 of record DATEBC010000247.1, read on the forward strand.
GACTACGATATGTGGCTCGGTCCTGCCCCGTGGGCTGCATACAGCCCCGGACGATGTCACTGGAATTTCCGCTGGGTCGGCGATTATTCCGGCGGGCAGATTACCGACTGGGCCGGCCACTACTGCGATATCGCCCAATGGGGTATGGGAACCGAGCGGACAGGCCCGATCGAGATCGAGGGCAAGGGCGTTTTTCCCGCCGGGCCGCTCTTCGATACGGTCGAGCATTACGAGTTCACCTGCAAATACGCCGAGGGAGTCGAGATGATAGTGGCCGGACATCTGGAAGGCGGCATTCGGTTCGAGGGCAGCGACGGCTGGCTCTTCGTGAGTTATCAAAAGATGGATGCGCACGATAAGTCCCTGCTGAGCTCAACCATCGGCCCCGACGAAATCCATCTCTACGAGAGCAGCGACCACAAGGGCAACTTCTTAGATTGCATCAAGTCGAGGTCCGAGGCCGTTTCGCCGGCTGAGATAGCACAGCGTTCCGTCTCAGTGGGCCACCTGGGCGTAATAGCAATAACTCTCGGCCAAAAACTGAAATGGGACCCGGCCGCAGAACGATTCACCAACAGCGACCAGGCCAACAAGATGCTTGCCCGCCCGATGCGCAGCCCCTGGCATCTCTAATCCTCGCCCCCATCGTCGATGCACGCGCGCTGAGCGAGCACCGCAGCGAGAATTAGATTGCCGACAAATGACCGCATGCCCGCTGTCGAGAAGACCCTCTCATGCCCTGTTGAAAAGTCCTGGTTTCTGGTATTCCGGCAGGAGCGAAGGCGAGAAAATGTTACTCCGAGACCGCCGCAGGCGGGTCGAGGAATCTGTTTAAAAACTCGTCCTTCAATTCTGCAGTTTGATATGTCCCCTATTCATCGGGGAACCTGAACTGGAAGTTGCAGATATCGTCTCTTGTCCCGTAGAGGCCGTCTTCGCCGGCGGAGATGAGGATGTATGTATCGGCGCGGGAGGACCTGCTGATAGTGGTGACCTCGCTCTTTGTGATTTTGTAGGAGAGCCTGGGGTCGGCGAACATTGGATGCTTCTTCTCCGGCTCGCCGGGCACGCCAAGAGCAAGCAGGGCGTGATTATCGCGGTAGTCGTAAATGTTGTCCGGGTTGTCGGGGTCGTTGACGTCGTGGGCCGTTTTTGACGTATCGGCCTTGTAGTAGAGCACCGGCATTCCCCCTTTGTGGCCGGTCTTGAACCTATGCCGGTATGTATCGCACAGGACTCGCGAATTCGCATTAAACAACGCCGTATTCCCCTGGCCGTAAATCTGAGCCAGGGTAGGAGAATCAACGGACTCAGGCGGCAGATACGGGCCTTTTCTTGCTCTGAACCAATCGTCGGGATCCTGCTTCACGTCGTAAAGCTCGGTTACTTCATTGGCGTCTTTGCCATCGGCCCGGAAGACTGAATCGCCGTGAAAGCCAAGGATATCCTGCCCCATCAAGGCCTCGGCGAGCTTCATTGCACCGCAATAAGGCCTGCCCGTAGGATCGTTGGCATCGGACGGCGGATACCGGTCGAACTCATTATTGAAAAGCTCAAGCGCCGCCTCAATACTGTGAAACTGAGCGTTTTGCCGGACTTCCAATGCGGGGATCCTACAGGGCGGGTTGATCCAGTGCGGAATGGCGTACAGGACAAACACAACAAGTCCAAGCATCACGATAATCCAGACCAACGCGTTAGCACGTTTGCGATATGATTCTCTCGCCATTTTCTTTCCCTTTCAAAACCCTGTTGGCAACGGCCGGAGCTCGCTGCTCTTCGCCCCCATCAACCGCCGCCAAAGGGCGTTGCTGTATTGTACCGCAGGGGCCGGCAGTTGCAACAGTCCCCCCAGCAGCCCAAAAGCGATAAACGCACTTGCGGCCACGCGATGTAGTCTTACTCTCCCGTCCTCGTGTTGAGCGGGCTATTATCCAGAAGACGCTTGGCCAGCTCGGCGTAGCCTTCGCTTAGCGGGTGGCTGGCGTCACAGTATAGCTCGGCAGGCAGCACGGCGGGAATATAGTGTGGGATGTTGTTATCCTTCAGCCATGCTGCGATTTCCGTTTGCATTTTTCGATATCTGTCAATGCTCTCCGGGGCGAGCAGGTGCTCGTTGAACGGGCCGAGGAGAATAAAGACTCTGTTGTTTCTTTGCAGCAATAATTCTATCGAACGTTTGAAGAAATTCCATTGCAGCGATGTCTTCAGATCAACCCAGTCGAGGGCGTTGCTGCCCGTCGGCCTGGCGGACTTGGCGTCTCGCTCGAATTCGTCGGAGGTAGGCACGCCGGCAGTGACGGCCTCGAAAGGACAGTCGTAAGGGTGAGCAACGGTCCAGGCGGGCACGTCCATATTCTCAAAGTATGCGATGTTCAAGTGGCTCACCCAGTTGAATAGCGGCGTAACGCGTTTGACGGCGGCGGACATTCTGTCGGCGCAGGGGGCCTTGTAGCATGGAATATTAGGCGTGAATTGCGCCACGAGTTCGGGATGGTTGAAACGGTGCTCTTTGTCTGTTTGCAGGTCGTGCTTTGGCGAGCTGGT
>DATEBC010000248.1:0-2768 GCA_035288065.1 Sedimentisphaerales bacterium
ATAGAAAACGAAGAGCAAAGTCCCGACGATCAGGTACAGCCAATAAACCGGCAGAGCAGTGAGAATCGTGGCGACAATGGTCTTCTGACTGCTCTTTCGCGTTTCAACGGTGAGAAGCCGCTGGACCATTTCCTGGTCGGTGCCGAAGGAGACCAGGCCTATGAAGAAGCCGCCGGCAAGCGAGGCCCAGAATGTGCTGGCGTCTTTGAGGTCGAATGTAAAATGGAACGTGCTCAAACGCCCGGCCTGGCCGGCGGCCTGCACGGCGGCAGCAATCCCGCCATCGACCCGGCTGACTAAATAGCCGGCCGCCACTATTCCTGCGACAACGAAAAAAACAGCCTGGTACGCCCCCGCCCAAACTACCGCCTTGATCCCGCCGAACGCGATGAATGCGATGCTCACTACCGTGAACAAGGCAATCGCAGCAGTTAGAGGCCAGCCCATGATCACGCCGACGGCCATGCACGTCGCGTAAAGCCGAACGCCGGAGGCGATTAATCGCATCACGAAAAAGAACACCGAGCCGGCGTACTGCGTGGCTGGCCCGAACCGGTAACGCAGAAACTCATAAATGCTCGTGCAGTTGTATCTGTAAAACGCGGGAATGAATAGAAAAGCCACCACAACCCTCGCAAGAGCCAGTCCGACCAGGAACTGGAGAAACCGCCAGTTCTCTTCGTAGGCGGTCTGCGGGATGCTCACGATTGTAAGGGCGCTGATCTCTGTGGCCACGAACGACAGGCACGCAACGACAGGCGGGACGCGCCGGCCGCCCAGAAAGAAATCGTTCGTATCCTTCTCCTCTCGCCCGAAGATGTATGAGATCACAAACAAAAGCACAACGGCAATGCCGACAATGCCCCAGTCCAACCCGCCTAATCCGCCTGCCTGAGCAAATACGAGATTCACGACCCCTCCTCTATTACCCCATTACAATTAATTTTGTCCAGCTGGTCATTGCGAGGAGGCCGAAGGCCGACGTGGCAATCTCCTACCCGTCGGAAACAGAGGTTGCTCCGTCGCCGGAATGCCTCACGACGGCGCCCGCAGTTTTTATTGTTATGGGGTACGATAGCCTTTCGCAAGAGCTGCCCGGACTCGTCAAGTATCCTGCCCGCTGTCGGCATATCGACCCTGCGAAAGTGCATCACGATAGCGGTTTTGACTTTTCCATCGGCGCGGTCGAGCAGTCTTTTTGCGTTGGTGCGGGAAAGGCCCGTCACCTCCATAACGATTCGCACGGACCTGTCGCGGAGCTTCTCATTCGTCGCCCGCAGATCGACCATCAAATTGCCATAGACCTTGCCGAGCTTGATCATAGCGGCGGTCGTCAGAGTATTCAGCACGAGCTTCGTCGCTGTTCCGGCCTTCATCCTCGTCGAGCCGGTAACGACCTCGGGGCCGACAACCGGATTGATTACAATCTCGGCGGGAATCTGCTCGACGGCCTCCGGCGCACAGGTCACAAAAATCGTCCCGGCCCCGATCCTGCGGGCGCGCGCCAGAGCACCGAGCACGTAAGGCGTCATCCCGCAGGCCGCCAACCCGACAACGACATCGACGGCCTTGACTTTCCTCTTCTCTATGGCCTCGGCGCCGTCTTCGGGATGATCCTCGGCGCCCTCAGCGGAGCGGACAAGCGCGCCGCGCCCGCCCGCGATTATACCCTGCACCATCAAAGGCGGGACGCCAAAAGTCGGCGGGCATTCCGAGGCGTCTAAGACGCCCAGCCGGCCGCTCGTGCCCGCGCCGACGTAGAACAGCCGCCCGCCCCTGCGAAACCGCTCGACAATCAAGTCAACCGCCGCGGCAATACGCCTCCGCTGCCTGGCAACCGCAGCCGGCACCCGCGCATCCTCGGCATTGATAAGATCGACGATCTGCTGCGTTGACATCTCGTCGATCTTCCCGCTTCTGCGATTGCGTTTTTCCGTGGTTGGAAGAGTTCTGCGTCGTTTCATTATGCAGGCACTATCTTTCCCAAAATGACCGCCTTCTCGGCCCCAGTGGCGGTCGGTACGTTGTTGGGCAGCTCCTTGACGGTTGCGTATGCCAGCAGCGCGAAGGAAACCGCCTCCTTGGCGTCAACGCTGATTCCAAATTCGTCGGTCCTGCGAATCTTAACGCCGGCCAGCTCCCGCTGCAACATATCCACGAGCGTAGCATTGTGCGCCCCGCCCCCGCACAGAATCACTTCATCGGGCATCGCAGGCAGGAAACGCCGATATGCCTGGGCGATACTGACGGCGGTAAAGGCGGTCACAGTAGCCACGACGTCGGCCTTGGTCAGAGAATCATTGCGCGCCTTTTGATAGATGCGCTCGGCGTAGGCGAAGCCGAACTCTTCTCTGCCGGTCGATTTTGGCGGCCGCAGGCGAAAGAACGGATGCCGCAGCAATCCGCTGAGCAGCTTTGCATCGACGCAGCCTCTTGCCGCCATTTTCCCTTCCGCATCATATCGTCGTCCGCCTCCTGCCGCGAGTGCCACTATGCGGTCTATAACCATATTCCCCGGCCCCGTATCGAAGGCAACGACATCAGCCTGACGACAGCACGCCGGCAGGTACGTGACATTGGCGATCCCGCCGATATTCTGGATGGCCCGAGATAACTGCTTATGATTAAAGAGGATATAATCGCTGTATGGAACCAGCGGAGCGCCCTGGCCTCCCACCGCCATATCACGCGGGCGAAAATCCGCGACCGTCATAATACCCGTCCGCTCGGCAATTACCGAGGGTTCGCCAATCTGCAGGGTCGAGCGT
>DATEBC010000249.1:0-3046 GCA_035288065.1 Sedimentisphaerales bacterium
AACCAAGGATCATATCAGCCAGCGTGTTGCCATTGATATGCAGCGTGACGAACAAGCCCAAGGGCGTTTACAAACTATAACAATGCTCCATAATGAGCGGACTGGAATGATATGTTCCCGGTAACTATGCTACAGTCTCAATAATTCTCAGGTTTCTTTTCCCATCGTATCAGGATGCGACGAAACCGGTTCATCCAGCTATGCGTCCGCTCCACAACCCAGCGGCGAGCCTTGAAGCCTGCTTCACGTTTGATTGCTTGAGCTTCTTCACCTCTGGCTCGAATGTGGGCTGTATAACCAAACTCTTTCACCAAATCTCTTACTTCACCGGAATCATAAGCCTTATCCAGAGGCATACCTTGTGGGTCCTGCTCTGTAGGTTCAGGACGCTGTACCGGAATACTCTGTATCGTTGCCGCAACCATCTTGCTGTCATGCCGATTTGCTCCATCAATCGCCAGGCCGATCGGCACACCGTTGGTTTCCGTCAGCAAACTTCGTTTAACGCCTTTTTTAGCCCGATCCGTAGGGTTTGGGCCGGTTTTTTCCCCCGCCAAGCGGGGCTTTTGTCATTGCGCCGTCCATGGACTGCCAAGACCAGTCAATACCTTTCAATTCATCGTAGTCTTCCAGAGATAGTGCCCATAGTTTCAGAAAGACCCCGGCTTTGGTCCACTCTTGAAAACGGCTGTGGGCTGTGCTACTTGAACAAATACCTGTTTCGTTCAGAGCGTTCCACTGACAGCCGGTTCGCAGGACAAAAAAGATTCCATCCATGGCTTTGCGATCTGGCGCTCGAGGCCTGCCACCACCGAAACGATGGGTATTTGGATGCTTTGGCAACAGCGGCTCAATTTTCCCCCATAACTCGTCTGAAATCCTGTATCTGTTTTTTGCTCTTCGTTTCTTCATCCCTGAACCCTTTCAAAGGCATTATTGCCTTTGAATATATCGGCCGTTCAGGGGTTATTCGGATAGGCTCTAAACTGTGGTCAGCGCGGACACTTCTGATGCGCTCCGCCACATCATCATAACCGACCTCTATGATTTCGAGCCGATACTTATCTGCGGCAACTTTCGGGGCTTCGGGGGAGTACTTGCCCCATGCGCCGCCAAGAGCCACTATACGCGCGCCTACAAAATTCTTAAGTCCGCAAAGCGCCCTGAGCCTCCATCGAAGCTCTTCGCAGTCATCCACGACGACATCTTCAACATGTAGCCCTCCGTGGTCGAGATGGCTGTTCGGACCCGAATCACCGCCGGCCGTCTTCAGATACTTCGTGCTGAGTGCCTCGTACCAGTAATAGGTAGGCCCTGATTCGTGCCGGACAAAGACTATAGTGTCCTTGTCCTTCTCTTGGGCAAGACACGCTTTTAGCAGATATCCCGAACCTGTAGCCGCATAGACCAGAACCACATCATAGTCGTTCTTGTGTACCTGCTGAGCTTCTGACAGAGACTTGACTTTCACAACAGGATGCATGTGCATCGGAAAATCAGCCTGCCCGGTCAGTGACTTCAACTCGCCGGATATCCGTTGTGCTTCTTCCGAAGCGGCTTCCTCGCTTTGCACCCCTCCCCATGATTTCCACGAGGCCGCTTGCCTTTTCTCAGAGACCCTGTACATAAGAACCGGCTGGACAGTCAGCGGCTTTCCTGTGGTCGCAAAAGGTCTATTGGGATCCCAGCTCTCTGCCACGGAGCCGCCCACCGACGAGTTGCCAAAACCAAGAACACCACCGGCAATACTTGCCGTTGTCAGGCCCACGAATTCCCTGCGGTTCATATTCTCGAACGGCATTTGTGCCTCCTTGTCTTTGACCATTTGTCATACTCCAGAACAGCCTCCCAAGTTCACGACACTTTTTTGTTGAGGACCGTACTATGATTCTTGTGCCACGCCCGGTCCGCGAACCAAGTGCACAACAGCACCATCTCCGGCAAAGCTGTAAACCGACGCCAAACCGACCCCACGAAAAGTTTCTGGACGAATAGCAAAAGGGCCAACAAACATAACTGCTTGTCAGCCCTTTACTTATGTAACGAGGCCGAAGGGGCTCGAACCCTCAACCTTCGGATCGACAGTCCGATGCTCTAGCCAATTGAGCTACGGCCCCGTTGCCACAACCGAAACAGCTAATATATCGGCGCTATGGCAAGTATGTCAACTCTTTTTGTGCAAAACTTTGAGATGCTCGCCGGCACGCAGCATCTTGAAAATAGGCGCTCTGAAACAATTATTTCCTGGAGTTCCGCGAACGCCTTACCATCGGCTGCGATCTGTTCTCCTTCTTGGGATTTGGCTCAAGAATCCTCATCGCCTTCTTGACATCGGCCACTTTCAAGATGCCGGTCGTCCGCCCGCCCTGCGCTCCAGCCGTGCAGTATGCGTATGAAATATTGATGTGGCTCCTGGCCAGCTTCTCGGCCACAGCCGCCAAGGCGCCGGATTTGTTCGCCAGATTGACGCGCAGCACGTCTGTCTCGCTGTACTGCATATTAAGCTTCTTCAGTAATTCCTCCGCGTTCTTCTCTGAACCAAAGACGACCCGCATCACCCCGTGCTCGGCCGAGTCAACCATTGTCATCGCAATTATGTTGATCTTGGCCGCCGCAAATTCACTGAGCACATGAGCCAGAACGCCCGGCTTATTGACCATAAAAATCGAAAACTGCTTTGCGATATCCATTATTCAGTTTCTCCAATCACAACTCAACCCGTACTCATTGTCTTGACGCACTTTCCCTGTCCTCGAAGAATCGAAAAATCTTGTCGAGGTTGGTAATCTTGAATACCCTGTGCAACTGCGGATTTATCCCGCTGATAACGACTTCGCCCTCGCTCTCGGCAAGCCTGGCGCGAGCGTCCAACAGGAGGCCAAGCACCTGCGACGAGAAGAATCGCACCTCCGCAAAATCGAACACCAGCCTCTTAGGCACACCATCGTCGATAAACTTCCTGATCCGCCTGGCAGCCGCGGCTATACCTTCCACATCGCTGATACAGCCCGACTTAAAAGCCGCAACAGCAACCTCCCCCTTCCTG
>DATEBC010000250.1:0-3850 GCA_035288065.1 Sedimentisphaerales bacterium
CCCGAAAAACAGCAGTTGGTATCCCGCCATCCACCCGTGCCGCGCATGCTCCGAATCAATCACAAGATGCTTATTATAGCCGAGCATATCTTCGACGGTGATTGACTCGGCTATCATATCCCCGCTGTCAATCGCCGAAGCAACAGCATCCCTTCCCCGCTCGGTCCGCACCATAATCGCCGATTTGCCTTTGCGCTCGTTCTCGATCATTTCCTGCGTCCACGGATCGGAAACCGCAATATCGGCAAATCGACCCCAATGATCCATGCAATTCCAGCATCGCAGGTAATGATCGGGGGCGACGGCACGGATGGGTGCGCCGTCAAGATACGGTCGATCCGTCAAAAGCACGTCTTTTTCACCAAAAATCCTGAAGCGGCCGGGCCAGCCGCCTCCGCGATAACAGATACGCCGAACGTCCGCGGGATTCACACCGGATTGCTCGATATAGGCCTTCGTGCTCAAGCGAGAGGCCATGCCCGAACAGACCATAGCCACGGCCAGAACGACGCGATCATTGAGTTTGGGCATCAATTTCTGCAGGCGTCTTAACGCCTGAACCATACACGGCGTGCCCACAAACACGTAACGCCCCGGCCGTTCCAACACTTCGGTCAAGGCAGTACAACTCGAAACAGGGGCATACTTCGACCCCCTCGCGCTCAACAAAGACTCACGATCTGTCGCGATAAATGACTTGGCGACCAATGGCTTCTCACCCTCGCACTTGGCGACAATGCCGCCATCAACCAGTCCTTTATCCATCAGATGCAGAATCAATCCGGTAATAAATCCACCCGAAGAGGCATCCAGGCGTATTGCATCATCTGCTGCGCAGATAAGACGGCAATCGTATGACTCCTTTGCCGGCTCGTCGCAAAATCCCGGATCCGTCCCAGCCAAGAGAAATGCGCCGGGACACACTTCAAGACATTTGCCGCACTTTATGCACTCCCGGGCATCGACTTGTGCATAGTTGTACCGCTCCCCGTACACAAGCTCAATGCACGACGCCGGGCAGATCACCGTACAGCCTCCACAGCCACAGCACGCCTTTTTCTTGACAACAAGGGCTATTGCCCCCCCCTTAGCTGCGTAGTCTGTGCGTGGGTTGCACATGAAACATCCTTAATGGTGCTTTTGACTTTGTTATGCTGCCAAATCGTCAAATATCAATTCACAATTCTAAAGTCTTAAACATACCCAGGACTTCGCTTTGTACGCAGGACACGGCATGCTTCAGATTCTCTCGGATGTGATTCCTCTTCTGATAGGCTGAACTTATCTTCTCCAGTATTTCGTCTTTGGTGCAACGCCTCGCATCGGCAACGCAATCCTCGACGCCTACGCTTTCAAAGACGCCGTTAAATTTCCCGCTGTAAGCAACTCCGACAGCGGGGATACCCTGCGAAAGCGCAGCAATGCACGCATGCATCCGAGAGCCGATAAAGAAATCGCACAATCCGATTATGTACTTCGTCTCGTTGTGGTTGTAGCAGTCTCGAACAAGAAATATCCGGCCGGGGTGCTTCCGGGCGAGACGTTCATAAAACCCGGCACAGGCAACCGAATCCGACTGCTCCCTGTAACCTTTCTTGTTCACACTTGCGGGAGACGACGTATCGCTTTTGCGCACAGGGACCACGTGAGGGACCAGCAATATCGCTGCGCCATCCTGCCCCATCAGAAACTCCACAATCGAGTCGATCAACGCAGGATAGTCTATTTTGAGATTGAACATGTTATTGCCGGCATCGCTGCCGCAACTAAGCAATCCGCTGACATTCAGACCGACCAGCGTTGTGCCCGGCCCCCTAATCTTTTCTATCGATTCAATCTCCTCGCCCTCGGGACGACGCGGGTCAAGAAGAAAACCCACATCCGGAACGAATCTCACCTTATCGGCGTCCCCGCCCGCACCAAACAGGGCCTCGACGTCGCCCAGGCCCTTTCGGTCCCTCGAATAGACCAGCGCAGCGTAGTTTATGATGTGCCGAGCCAGGACCCTCGTGAGTCGTTTGTCGAAAGGCCCGTAGGTCTGAGGCAGAAGCACGAGCTTCTTGCGGAATACCGTGATAAGCCATTTGCGCAAAAAGCCGATTATGAACCTTCGCATCCCGTAAATGTCGCTGAAGCTGTCGCCGCCCGTGATATCGGCGACCATATCCGCTTCGGCTATGGCTCGCACGTATGGATTGCGCCTCGCAAGTGCCTGGCGCATCCGCGGCCCGCGAAAGACCTTCATCAACATCGCGTACAAAAACAGCACCAAAAAATGATCAGGCCGAAAGACGTTCATGCAGAACCTGATGGGCATACTCTTAACGCAAACGTCCCGGTCGAACAATCTGATACTATACTCGGAGTCCGACCATCCGCTGCCTAACAACGTCACCTCCGCATCGGGCCACCGGTTGACGATGACCTTAATGCTCGACTCGACGAGTGCATCGACCCCGAGATTACCCGTGCCAAAAGACGGCCCGAGCAGACATATCTTAATACTATTGTTCTTGTGCTTTGTTGCCATAGGAGTCGGGGAGCAGCCTGTCATTGAAGAATTCACCTCTCCAGAAGGCGACGCATTTTCGCCCTGGCCTTTCTCAGTTTGGCGCGCCAGCCTACGTAGTATTTCACATCCCATGTGCCACTATTCAAGTTGTTCAGTATGAGCGGCCGTCTGGCCCATCGAGCCTTCATATCCTGTATCTTGTTCGTACGAAGCGTGTAAGTAACGTCATACATCTCGCAAAGACTATCATCGTCGGTAACCAGACAGTGTCGCGACTTGGGGTCGTCCATGTGTTCCTGCAAAACCAGCGGGTAGTAGAAACCGTTGATATATCCGCTCAAGGCCATTCTTTGAAAATAATAAGTCGTCCCCACGTCACAGCCAACTTGCCAGGGCCCCTGTTCTTGATACGTTGCCCGCTTCATTATGAAGCCCGACCCACAGACCCACGGATGACGAAGCACCTGGTGGTTGCCGAAAGTCTGAATCTTTCCCATCTTTCTTGCCGCTTTCTCGTCGAACTCCTCTAAAGGATAGTGCCAGCAGGCAAGGGCCCCAAATTCATCAATGTCTTCGTGGGCGCCGGCAAGAATATGGGTCCAGCCGGTAGTTACCAAACAATCATTGTCGAGCTTGCCAATGAGTTCTGTTTTTGTCTTGCTCCACGCATAGTTCATCGCCCCCGTTTGCCCGACGTTCTCCTTGCTGATGATGACCTCTTTGATGCGCGAGTCTTTTACGCCATCGTTCAGATACTCGGCTGTTTCATCATTAGAGGCGTTATCCCATAAATAAAGGTCGAATTGTTCTTGTGGGTCTTCCAGTAAACGGGCTATCGTTTTTCTTGTATACACCAATCTGTTGTGTGTAACCAAGACTATGCAGACATTCATAATGAGCTTCCCCCCAGCACTTCTCTATCGCCCTTCCTTAGACCGTTCTATCCACGCGTATGTTAGCGGCCCAAACCAACGCCGCCTTCCTATCCATGCACATTGCTTACCTAAAGGTTTCCATGGTGGCATTTTGCCAAAATATTTCTCCGGTTTACGGCTTCCAACAAAGAACAAATAACTTGCCGCTCCTGTATGTTGGTTACTCGCTTCATATATTATGGTCATTCCCTCAAGTTCATACATCGTTCGCAGGGCGCTCGGTGTAAATCGCCAGTAATCCTTGAACGAATCAAGTTCGTGCGAGCACTGACAAAACGGCACAACCACAATAAGTACATCCCGGCTCATCTGAACCATATTTTTGAAGGCGACCCGGAAATCAAAAATATGTTCGAGTGTCGTATGATTAAACACTACATCAAACCTACCAGGAAGCGAATCC
>DATEBC010000251.1:0-8113 GCA_035288065.1 Sedimentisphaerales bacterium
GGACTCGACATGCCCCCAGGAATGAAAAAACCCCCAAGAGTTACCTAACCCCAACGTGGCACGGGCATCCTGCCCGTGTTCCGTACCATGGGCATCCCCGCAAGTCCCGTAAGTCCCATAAGGGGACGCCTTCCGGCGGGGCCCACGGGGCCTGCCCGTGCTCTTGCCCTCTGTCATCCTTATTTCGTGTCTCTCATCGCACTTTACGTTCCACACTCCGAATTCCCAACAGCCTGACCTTCGTCAAGATGCTTAAGCAAATACTCCTTCTCCGGGCCGCCGAGATGCTGCCAGGGCAAAATTTCCTCGCGCTCGAACTGCCTCTGTGCGGCGGCCTCGACATTCATCCCGAACTTCGCAAACGCCTCTTTCCACAATCCATAATCAAAGCACTCATCCCACAGATCGAATCTCGCCCCGCTTCGCCAGGCCGCCTCGATCACGTCCCCGCACCGCCGGTCGCCCCGCCCTATCGCCGATTCCAGCACGCTGCCCTGAATATCGTGGAACTTGAACTGCACGAATTTCCCCCGCAGCCGCCTCTTTTCATCCAATATCAGCCCCTTCGCCCGCTCGAAATACCCCATCGGCCTTTGCCCAAGCCACCCGAACGGCGTATGCGCCTTAGGCACAAACCAGCTAACCGCGGCATTGATCTGTCCCGCCCTGCCCGCAACTTTTTTGCCCAGAATCGCCAAGTCGTATGAAAGCTGCGCAATTCGCCCGATATCCTCCTCCGTCTCGCCCGGCAGGCCGACCATAAAATACAGCTTCAGCCGCTGCCACCCCGCCCGGTAAGCAGCCTCGACCGCCGCGAACAAATCCTCATCCTTCAAAGGCTTATTGATAATCCGCCTCAATCGCTCGCTCGCCGCCTCGACCGCAATCGTAATCCCACCCTTGCGAACGCCTCTGACCAGCTTAGGCAGCAGCTTCAACTGCTCATCCACCCGCAGGCTCGGCATAGAAACACCAACGTGCCTCTCGGCAAAATACTCGCTCAATCCCGCAACCAGCTCATCCAGATTTGGATAATCCGCACTGGACAGGCTCAACAGGCCAACCGTATCGAGCCCCGTAGCGTGGTAATTGGCCTTGGCAATCTCAATAATCTTCGCAATACTGCGATACCGAATCGGCCGCCGGCAGAAGCTCGCCTGGCAGAACCGGCACCGCCCCGGACACCCCCTCATAATCTCAACGCTGACCCGCTCATGCACCGCCTGCACAAACGGCACTATCGGCCGCTCCGGCACGCTCGCATTCTCAAAATCCTCAACAACCGCATCGGCAAATTCCAGCCGCAACCCGTCCCGCTTGCCTTTGAATGACCTTATCCGCCCCCCCTCATACTCGAACTCATAAAGCGACGGCGCGTACGCCCATTCAAACCTCTTCGCCGCCTCGGCCAGTATCTCTTTCCTCGTGCTACGTAGCGACTCGTGCTGCGTACTCGTGCTACGTAGCCGACTTCGCAGAGTAGCAGTAGCATTGGCCGCCCCCGCCCTTTTCATTTCCCGGACCAGCTCCACAAATTCGACAGCGGCCTCCTCCCCCTCGCCCAACAGAAACAAATCAACAAAATCCGCCATCGGCTCGCAGCAATTCGACATCCCCCCGCCGGCGACTATCAAAGGCCCGTCTTCGCCTCGCTCGGCGCTTCGCACCGCAATCCCGCCCAAATCCAGCATATTCAAAACGTTCGTATAGCATAGTTCGTTCGTCAGGCTGAACCCGACGATATCGAAACTCGATAACGCCGCCTTCGATTCCAGGCTAAAAAGCGGTATGCCCTTCTCCCTCATCACCTTTTCCGCATCCTCCCAAGGGGCAAAGACCCTCTCCGCCGCTACACCCTCCATCTTGTTGAGGCAATCGTAAATAATCCCAAGCCCCCTATGCGACATCCCAATCTCATAGACATCCGGAAAGCACAGTGCCGCCTTTACCTCGCACTGGCGCCAATCCTTCTTAACCTGGTTCACCTCCCCCCCGATATACCGCCCCGGCCTCCGCACAAAAGGCAGAAACTCCCCCTCCACCCGCTCGCTCAACATTGTCAAGTCTTTAGCACACATCCTCGCAATTATACCGATTAGCCTCCTAATTTACCATATCGCGCCCACGCAACGTGGCACGGGCATCCTGCCCGTGTATCGTAGCACGGCCATCTTGGCCGTGCCTTGATCCCATAGAACCGCGCACCACCAACAACAGCCAATCAAAAATGTAGAACTCCCCCACAAACTCTGCTAACATCTAAACCTAAAAGCCTTTGTCATTCCTGCGAAAGGCTTGCCCTGAGCGAAGCCGAATGGGCAGGAATCCAGATATCAAAAGGCCGAGTTGACCCCGTCGTTTTGATAATTTGAACCTATGCATTTTAGTATTGTCTCGGATTTAGTGCTTCGTATTTCGAATTTATACGTCTCCGCTTAGGCATCCTATGAACAAAAGAATGATTTTCCCCCTAATCGCAGCCATCGCAGTCGTCTTGCTTACTATCATATATCTTCTCCTGCGCCCCGGCGGCCCTATCCGTAATGTCGGCCCTAACCGCGTCAAGGCCGACAGCGGAGTCCACCTCGTCATGGGAACATTCGCCCGCGTCGTCGCAATCACGGACGACATCGCCACGGGCAACCAATGCGTCGAATCCGCACTCGACGAAATCCACAACGTCGATAACCTCATGAGCGACTACAAGGAAGACTCCGAGATCACCCGAGTCAACAAAAACGCATTCGCCCGCCCCGTCAAGGTAGGCCCCGCTACCTTCGAGGTAATCCTAAGAAGCATCGAGTTCAGCAGGCTCACCGACGGCGCATTCGACATCACCGTCGGCCCGTTCGTCAAGCTCTTCCGCACCGCAAGGGACACCGGCAAAGCACCCACACCCGAGCAGATCGCCGACGCCAAAGCCAAAGTCGGCTACGAAAAGCTCCTGCTCAATGAAACCGATCAGACCGTCCGTTTCACCGTCGAAGGCATGAGCCTCGACCTCGGCGGAATCGCAAAAGGATACGCCGTCGATAAGGCAATCGAGGCCGTGCAAAAACTCGGAGCATTGGGCGCAATGGTCGATCTCGGCGGCAACGTCCGATGCTTCGGCTCTCCTCCAAAAGGCAGGGATAAGTGGCTCGTCGGCCTGCAGGACCCCAATACCGACGACCTCGCCCGCCCGGGACTCCTGCTCAAGCTCCAGGTATCGCACGCCGCCGTCGCCACAAGCGGAGACTATCAGCAGTTCGCAATTATCGACGGAAAGAAACAATCGCACATCATAGACCGGCGCACCGGCAAAGGCGCAGAGGGCCTCTCAAGCGTCACCATCATCGCCCCGAACGCCGCCGACGCCGACGCACTTTCCACCGCCGTCACCGTCCTCGGCCCCCAAAAAGGACTCGAACTAATCGAATCAATGCCCGACACCGAAGCAATCCTCGTCTCCCCCGCCCCCGAATACAAAATAACAAAATCATCCGCCGCCGAAGAATACATAGAGTAAGAACCGTTTAGCGGTGTCGGTACGACGACGCCAATTCTCCCCGTTTAGCCGTCGTCGGGACGACGACGGCAATTTCCCCCGTTTAGCGCTCGCCGGCACGTCGTCGTCAATTTCCCTCGTTTAGCGGTCGCCGGGACGGCGACCCCTTGCCCACCTTCACTCGTTTAGCCGCCGTCGGGACTTGTCCATTAGGCACGACGGCGACCCCGAACCCTAAAGAGAAATCATAGAATATCGCTTGCAACGCCCCGGACGACGCCGGTATCATCTCATTACAGGTGGCCGTCCCGGCCACCGCTAAACAACACGGGAACAAGAATGATTATCGCCCACGCCATCTTCACTACTTATGGAACCTGGCTGCCCAATGACCCAAGAGGTTCATATTCCAAAGAAATCTACAATGATCAACTCCGCGTCTTGGGACGAATCAAATACGGGCGACAGAATCCGCAACCGCCCGAACGTCGTTTGCTCAAATTCTGGACAAGCGCCTCCTCAAAATTGACCCGCCCTCCGTTCTTTATTGACGATCAAATTCGGTTGATAATCGCCGCAGCCTTTGCCCGGGTTGTTCACCGATTACAATTGCACGTCCCAGCCTGCGCAATAATGAACGACCATATGCACATACTCGTTATGCGATCGAATTACAGAATCGAGTACATCGTCAACCAGCTCAAAGGCGCCGCAACCAAAGCCCTGAACCTCAGGCATACTCCGTGGACGAAAGGCTGTTGGAAGGTCTTCATCAATGATCAGGAAACACTCCTCGCCGCGGTAGAATACATCAACGCCAATCCTCCCAAGGCTCACCTGCCGCCCCAATCCTGGAATTTCATCACCCCTCTACCCGTTTAGCCGCCGCCGGAACTTGTCCCCTGGGGACGACGACCCATTACCTACCCCTCCCCGTTTAGCGGTCGCCGGGACTTGTCCCATAGGGACGGCGACCAATTACCCACCGCCCTCGTCTATCCGCCGCCGGTACGACGGCGTTTCCGGTCTCCGCGCCCATCGTTTAGCGGTCGCCGGGACGGCGACCTAACACGCACAACACCAACCTAACCCCCCCCTCAGCCCGCAAGCCCCCAGGTTTATCCCCACCAGGGGCCCGTGGGGCCTGGGGGTTATTCCCCCCCCCACAAAAAACAAAAAGGGCCGCAAGTACAACACCCACGGCCCTTCACAATTCTACATTCTCAATTCTCAATTCCCTATGCTTTCCGCCGCCGGCCTCATCCCCGCATTCCATCATCCACCCATCTACTCTTTTGAGAATTCGCTTGACACACAACTCAACACATAGTATAATACCCATAAAACTAACATGGCGGAATCATAACACTAAGAAGACAGAAAATAAATCATGCCGGACAAAAACAGTCAAAACACCCATCCGGTAGCCCCGCCCGTGCCCGGATCAATAGTAAATAATCAATCATCAATAATAAATACACAAAGCCCGCCAACCCGCTATTTTCCACGTATCAGGTACCCGCGTTCTTCATTCCGTCTCCTGTCTTCTGTATTCTGCCTTCTACCCATACCACCCATCTTTCCGCTCGTGTTCTTGGCTCTCATCCCTTGTGCCCTTCCACCCTTCGTGCCCTCCTGGCTTCGTGGCTACAAGTCAATTATGCAAAACAAACCCAATTTTCAAAACAAGAAAAACGCCGCAACCTCTTATGCCGCACAGATTTACACCTATATTCCGCTCCACTCCGCCCCCAAAAAACAAACCCAAACAAACCCAATTCATCACGGCCAAGCCCCCGGCCAAGCCGGATTTGTCGCGTCGCACCCCCGAGCGAAGCCGGATTCATCGCGGCGAAGCTCCCGGCCAAACCGGAACATACCCAATTTGTCGCGGCGAAGCCCCGAGCGAAGCCGGATTCCTGCGCCCCGCCGCTTCACGCTTCACGAGATACGACATACGACGTCCGACATCCGACATACAAACATCGAAAGCCCCGCACATCTCACACTTGCAACCACGCCCCGAATCAATTATCCTGCTGCAACCTGACCCCGGAAACGTATATGAAACAAGAACTTCTCATAACCAATTGCAGACTGTTCGATACCGGCAAGAACGAGCCAACCACTTCCATCCTCATGGAAAACGGCGTTATCAGCAGGATCGGCCAAATCGACGCGCCCGGCGGCTATGATAACGTGCTTGACGCAGAGGGGCGCATCCTGGCGCCCGGTCTTATTGACGTTCACATTCAGGGGGCAGGCGGCGGCGATGTGCTCGACGCCACGCCGCAGGCTCTGAAGGCGATATCGCAGACCTGCGCGCGGTTCGGCGTTACCGGTTTCCTGGCGACGACGGTCTTCAAGCCGGGCCAGGCCAACGAGCATCTGACTGTAGCGGCCGAATACGTGGGCCGCGACCTCGGTGGCGCCCGCCTGCTCGCCATCCATCTCGAAGGGCCTTTCATCTCGGCCCAAAAAAGAGGGATGATTCAGCCGAACTGTATATGCCACCCGTCCGAGGAGGTCCTCGATGAGATTATGGACATAACAAAGGGCCAACTGGCGATAATGACAATCGCGCCCGAGCTGCCCGACAGCCCGGCCATTATCCGGCGATTGGTCGATTCCGAAGTTGTAGCCTCGTTCGGCCACTCCAACGCCACCTACGAGCAGACGCTCAAAGGCTTCGATGCGGGCATTTCGCACGTAACGCACCTGTTCAACGCAATGCCCTCAATCCACCACCGTGCGCCCGGCCCGCTGGTCGCCATCTTTGAGACCGGCCACATAACGGCCCAGGTCATCCCGGACGGCGTGCATATCCAGCCACCCGTTTTGCGGCTCACATTCAAGTCGCTCGGCCCGGAACGCATGATACCAATCACCGACGGTATGCAGGCGATGGGCCTCGGCGACGGCAGATACGTTTACAACGGCATCGAGTACGAATCGAAAGACGGGGCAGCCAGATACGCCGACGGGACGCTCATCGGCACGGCTCTGGGCCTGAGCCAATTACTCGACAGGTTCATAACATTCACGAATTGCCCGCTGGAAGTCGCAATTAGAATGGCTGCTGAAAACCCGGCCAAGGTATTAGGCATCGAAGACAAAAAAGGCTCGATAGCAGTCGGCAAAGACGCCGACTTAGTCCTCTTAGACGCCGACCGCTCTGTTTATGCAACGATTGTAGGCGGGAAAATTGTATTCAAGAAACGGTAGCCTGTTGAGGCTCACAGCGGCGATGTCATTGCGAGCACCTCACCGGATTCTCAGGCCCCACGGGCCCCTCGCGGGGAGGCATGCAAAAGAAAATGAATCTCAAGAACAGTCATTGCGAGGAGGCCGTAGGCCGACGTGGCAATCTCCTACCATTCGCAGTAAGAGAACCGTTTATTTTCTTAGGAGGAGTAGAATGACATATATGACGGTCAAGGAATCTGAGGCGTTGAGGCAAGGTGGGCAAAATGAGTAGATGAAATAAAATGGGAGAGCCAGAAGGTATGGCTCTCCCGCTTATTTATGTGGCTCTTTCCTTTTTTGACTTAGCCCTACATTATCGTGCCCTTGTTACGATCAAACTTCTACGCAAAGCTCGAAAGTAGAACACTACAGGTTCAGGCTAACTTGGCCTCATTGGTCATTTGTCAGAGCCACCCGTTTCCAAAATACAAAATATAAATCGGTCGATGCTCCGGCGAATCTTTAACGTTTTTTTCGAGGTATTCACAACTGCCCTATTGACGGTAACTTACGGGCAAAAAAAATTGTCATGTCACTATCTATATCGAATTGTTGCACCAGTCTGAGAGATTGCCCATATTACTTTTCAAGCCCTAAGTTGTTATTTACTAAGGACTTATCTAATTTGCTGCAATCGTGCTCTGCGTCGGCGAGTATATTGCCGGAGAATAGAACGGCCTGGCTGGGCCGGCCCGTTACAGTCAGAGCTTTCGGACGAAGGCCCGCGAAGAGATTGCCGACCACGGTGACATCCTTCGATAGTGACATCGGACTTGCCGATAATGAGTGGTTCGGCGATCTCGAATGTCCCCGGCGGTATCCTGACTATGCCGCCTGCTTCAGGCAGGGCATCTATCGCCGCCTGGATTGTCTGGTATTCCGCGGCGTCGATTTCAGCGGCTGCGCCCGGCAGGCGGGTCTGGGGCGGGCTTGCCCCCACGGCGTAAAGCAGACCGACTATGGCCACAGCCACAACTGCTACTATTGGACTTTGCCATTTGTGTCTCATTTTTCGTCCCCTTACAACAAGCGTCAAGAATTGTGATTAGCTGCTTACGAGTTTTCAAACGCCGGCTCAGGCCCCATCGATTACCTCACGCATCGCGTCCAGCGCTGCATCGACATCGTCGGCGGTAATTCCGTAATGCGTCACCGCCCTGAGCCTGGCCGGGCCGATATGCAATATTCTTACCCCTCTTTTCTCCAACTCTCGGACGAGCTTTTCGGCCGTGATCCGTTCACAGGCAACTTCAAAATAGACGATGTCCGTTCGGACGCTTTCGACGTTGATAGAAAGGGCGTCGATATTTGCGATTCCCTGGGCCAGTCGTCTTGCGTTTTCGTGGTCGTCGGCAAGGCGATCCACCATTTGCTCCAGGG